>JASFVG010000257.1:0-6828 GCA_050049955.1 Anaerolineae bacterium
ATGTTTGTGCCGTTGGTGGTTGCTGGGAAGGTCAAAGGCTACGTCAGTCTGCAGAATGTTGATCGGGAGCACGCCTTCGACGACGCGGATCAGCGCCTGCTCTCAACACTGGCGGCCAGTATGAGTGTGGCGCTCGAAAACGCCCGCCTCTTCGAGGAGACCAACCACTTGCTCGAGGAGACCCGGCAGCGAAACGCCGAGCTCGCCGTCATCAACAGCGTCCAGGAGGGGCTGGCCAAGCAGCTTGACCTCCAGGCCATTATCGAACTGGTCGGCGAAAAGCTGCGCGGCATTTTCGGTGGAGAGTCGACATTCGTCGCCCTGTACGATAGCGACTCGGATATCATCCGATTCCCCTACTGGGTCCGTGAGGACGGAGAACGGGTCGAGGCTGAGCCGGTGGAGTTGGGGGACGGCCTGACGTCCATCGTGATTGAGACGCGTCAGCCACTCGTACTGGGCACGTTGGAGGAGGAGCTTGCCCACGGTGCCGTCATTGTGGATCCGGAGGAGCCTAGGCAGAAAGAATCCTGGATGGGCGTGCCGGTATTGGTCGGCGAGCGGGTCACTGGTGTTGTAGCCGTGCAGGACTATCCCCAGCACCGCTACAGCGAGAGCGACGTGCGCCTGCTGAGCACCATCGCCGCCAGCATGGGCGTGGCACTGGAGAACGCCCGCCTCTTCGAGGAGACCTCCCGCCTCCTCGAGGAGACTGAGCGGCGCAATGCGGAACTGGCCGTAATCAACAGCGTCCAGGAGGGGCTGGCCCGTCAGCTCGATTTCCAGACCATCATCCGCTTAGTGGGCGACACGCTGCGCGATGTCTACGGTGGGGCAAACACATACATCGCCTTGTACGACAAGGACACGAACTTCGTCGAGATTCCGTACTGGGTCGATGAGCAGGGCACACCGTGGGAGTACGCAGGCGGGGAGTTAGGACCCGGGCTTACGTCTGTCGTCATCGGGACCGGCCAGCCACTCGTCCTTTCGACGTTTGAGGAGATCCTGGCGCACGGTGCGATCATCGTGGATCCCGAGGAGCCGCGACAGCAGGAATCCTGGATGGGCGTGCCGATCCTGGTCGGCGACCGAGTCACCGGCGTGGTGGCCATGCAGGACTACCCAGAGCACCGCTATGGCGAAAGCGACTTGCGCCTGCTCAGCACCATCACCGCGAGTATGGGCGTCGCGCTCGAGAACGCTCGCCTCTTCGAGGAGACGACCCGTCTGCTGGAGGAGACCGAGCAGCGGAATGCCGAGCTCGCCGTGATCAACACCGTGCAGCAGGGCCTGGTCGCCGAGATGGATCTGCAGGCCATCTACGACCTGGTGGGCGATCAAATCCGGGACACCTTCGACGCGCAGGTCGTGCTGCTGGCCACGTTCGACCACCATACCCAGCAAGCCTCCCTGCACTACTGCTTCGAAAAGGGAGAGCGGTTCTATCCGCCGCCGTTCCCCTTCAACGATCTGCACCGCCACCTCATCGCGACTGGTCAGGTGGTCCGTTCTGACACGGGCGCCGACCCCTTCATGGCCCAGTTCGGACTGCAGGTGATTCCCGGCACGGAAAAACCCCTGTCCCAGATGTATGTTCCGTTGGTGGCCGGCGGGGAGGTGACAGGCTATGTGAGCCTGCAGAACATCGACCGCGAACACGCTTTCGATGACGCGGACCAGCGCCTTCTCTCGACGCTGACGGCTAGCCTGAGCGTCGCCCTTGAGAACGCCCGCCTCTTCGAGGAGACGAATCATCTGCTTGAAGAGACCCGGCAGCGCACGGCCGAGCTGGAGATCGTCAACAGCGTCCAGGAAGGGCTGGCCCAGCAACTCGACTTCCAGGCCATCGTCGACCTGGTGGGCAACACGCTGCGAGACGTCTTCGGCGAGGTGAACACATTCATCGGGTTGTACGACAGCGACACCGACATCGTCCAGTTCCCCTTCTGGGTCGATGAAGATGGCCGACGGTTCGAGTACCCGCCGGTTGAGTTGGGGCCCGGCCTGACGTCCGTCGTCGTCAAGACGCGTCAGCCCGTCGTGGTGGGGACTATGGAGGAGGCGGTTGGCCGCGGTGCGGTCCTTGAGGACCCGGAGAAGGACCAGCAGTACGAATCCTGGATGGGCGTGCCCATCCTGGTCGGCGAGCACGTCACCGGCGTGGTGGCCGTGCAGGACTACCCCCAGCACCGCTACGGCGACAGCGACGTCCGCCTGCTGAGCACCATCACCGCCAGCATGGGCGTGGCGCTGGAGAACGCCCGTCTGTTCGAGGAGACGAGCCGCCTGCTGGCCGAGACGGAGCAGCGCGTGGCCGAGCTGGCCACCGTCAACCGCATCAGCCAGGCCCTGGCCTCTGAGCTGGAGCTGGAGGCCCTGATCGAGCTGGCAGGCGAGCAGCTGCGCGAGACCTTCGACGCCGATATCGTCTATGTAGCCCTCCTCGACCCGCAGACGGACATGATCCGCTTCCCCTACCAGCACGGCGAATCGTTCGGCACCTTCCGGCTCGGCGAAGGACTCACGTCCCAGATCCTCCTGACGGGCGAGCCGCTGCTGATCAACGAGAACGTCGCCGCCCGTCACGCAGACCTCGGGATTGAGGAGATAGGCACGCCGGCCCAGTCGTACCTGGGCGTGCCCGTCACCGTCGGCGGGAGGGCCATCGGCGTCATCAGCGTGCAGAGTACGCGCCGAAAGGGCCGATTCGACGAAGGTGACGTTCGCTTGCTGACAACTATCGCCGCCAACGTGGGCTCGGCCATCGACAACGCTCAGCTCTATCAGGAGACTGAGCGACGCGCAGCCGAGATGGCCGCCCTGGCCGACGTGGGGCGCGACGTGGCTGCGACCCTCGATCCGACGGCGGTGCTGGAGCGGATCGGCGCCCACGCGCTCGAGCTGCTGAACGCCAGCTCCAGCGCGGTCTACCTGCTCCAGCCCGATGGCGAGACCCTGCGCGTCATCGCGGCCTTGGGCGCGGACGCCGAGGCGATGCTGGAATACGAGACGCCGATCGGGACCGGGATTGTGGGAACAATCGTCCAGACCGGCCAGGCGGAGCGGATCGACGATGCCGCCAAGGATCACCGCGCCGTCCACATCCCCGGAACCGCCGAGATCGGGGAGGGTGAGAAGCTGATGGTGGGGCCCCTCCTGGTGCAGGACCAGGCCATCGGGGCGCTGGTCGTGTGGCGCGGGCCGCGCGACGAGGTGTTCAGCCCGGTGGAGCTCAATCTCTTGGTCGGGCTGGCCCAGCAGGGAGCCATCGCCATCCAGAACGCCCGTCTTTTTGCCGAGGTGGAGAGCCAGCGGAGCTACTCCGCGACGATCGTGCAGAGCAGCCCCGTGGCCATCATCGCCTCGGACTTCAGCGGTCAGGTGCTGTCCTGGAACCCGGCTGCCGAACGGCTCTTCGGCTATACCGAGCCCGACGCGCTGGGCCGTGAGCTCGACGCCCTCATCACCACGCCCCAGCTGCGGGATGAGGCCCGCGTCATTACGCAGCAGGCGGTGACCGGAGAACGCATCCACGTGGTCACGCGTCGCAGCCGGCGGGACGGGACACTGGTGGACGTGGAGGTGTCGGTTATGCCGGTGAGCGGTGATGGCCGGGGGGGGATGCTTATCGCCACCTACCACGACATCACCGAGCTGAAGCGGGCGGAACGAGCGCTCAGGGAGGCGAAGGCGGCGGCCGAGGCGGCCAATCGCACCAAATCCACCTTCCTGGCCAACATGAGCCACGAGCTCCGGACACCCCTCAACGCCATCATCGGCTACAGTGAGATGCTAATGGAGGATGCGGAGGACGAGGGCCTGGATGCCCTCTATGCAGACCTCGACAAGATCCACGGGTCCGGGCTGCATCTCCTGGCCCTCATCAACGACGTGCTCGATCTGTCCAAGATCGAGGCAGGGCGGATGGAGCTATACCTTGAGACCTTCGACGTGGCCCCGATGCTTGAGGAGGTGGTGACAACCGTCCAGCCCCTGGTGGAAAGGAACGACAGCAGACTGGAGCTGCGAGCGGCTGGAGACCTCAGCACGCTCCACGGCGACCTGACGAAGGTGCGGCAGTCGCTTTTCAACCTGCTTAGCAACGCCGCCAAGTTCACCGAGGGCGGAACAGTCACGCTGGAGGCCTTCCGCGACGCCGTCGATGGCCGGGACTGGCTGACGTTCCGCGTGCGTGACACAGGCATCGGAATGACGTCCGAGCAAATGGGCCGGCTCTTCGAGGCTTTCTCCCAGGCCGACGCCTCCACCGGGCGCCGCTACGGCGGCACCGGGCTCGGGTTGGTGATCACCCGGCGCTTCTGTCAGATGATGGGCGGGGATGTCACGGTCGAGAGCGAGCACGGCGTGGGGTCGACCTTCACCATCCGGCTCCCGGCGACCGCGACGCCGCCGGCCGCGGGCGCGCCGGCGGTCGAGGCCCCAATCCCGGAGCTGGTAGAGGGGGCCAGCACCGTGCTGGTCATCGACGACGACCCCATCGTGCGCGACATGGTGCAGCGCTTCCTCAGTCGAGAGGGCTTCCGCGTGGTGACCGCGCCAGGGGGCGAGGCCGGGCTCGATCTGGCCCGGGAGCTGCGCCCCGACGCCATCACCCTCGACGTGCTCATGCCAGGGATGGATGGCTGGGCGGCGCTGGCCTCGCTGAAGGCAGACCCCAACTTGTCGGAGATCCCTGTGATTATGCTGACTATCGTGGACGACAGGAACATGGGATATGCGCTGGGAGCGGCGGACTACATAACCAAGCCCATCGACCGGGAGCAGCTGGTGGCGGTGCTGGAGAGGCACAGCCAGGTAGCATCGCCGAGGCTGGTGCTGGTGGTCGAGGACGAGGCCGCCACGCGGGAGCTGCTTCGACGGGTCCTGGAGGCGGAGGGCTGGAGCGTTGCGGAGGCCGAGAATGGGCGCGTGGCATTGGATCGCGTGGCTGAGCAGCGTCCCGACCTGATCCTGCTCGATCTGATGATGCCCGAGATGGATGGGTTTGAGTTCATGGACGAGCTGCACCAGCGCGAGGGATGGGGCAGGATACCAGTGGTGGTGGTCACCGCGAAAGATCTGAGCGCCGCCGACCGGCTGCGGCTTGACGGCTGCGTCCACAAGATTCTCGAGAAGGGCGCTTACGCCCGGGAGGACCTGCTCGCGGAGGTGCGCGACCTGGTGGCGTCCCTGATCGGAACGTCGGACTTGCCGCCCGATAGTTCGTAGTACCGACTTCGATCGTTGGGACCCGCGGCAGCGACTGAAGTCGCCACTACGACGGCACAGGCTAGGGACGTGGGTCGGGCAGGGCGGAATCCCGCCCGCCATTCGGACGTTCCGTAGTACCGACTCGAGTCGTTCCTGAGCGGCAGCGAAGAGATCCGTCGACTTCCTTCGGTCGCTCGGAACGACGGGAAGAGGCTGACCCAGGTAGGGCAAAGAGCGATCGCCTGGATGTCCAATACAAGGGGTGGGCCGAGGGGGATATGACACATGGCCAAGATTCTGCTGGCCGAAGACCACGATCTCAACCGAGACATGCTCTCGCGGCGGCTCATGCGGAAGGGGTACGCCGTCGTGTGCGCCCTGGACGGGCTGGAGGCCGTCGCCATGGCAGCCTCGGAACGCCCCGACCTGATCCTGATGGACTTGCGGCTTCCCGAGCTGGATGGTTGGGAGGCCACGCGCCGCATCAAGAACGCTCCCGAAACCCAGTCGATCCCCATCATTGCTCTGACGGCGCACGCCATGGAAGGCGACCGGGAGCAGGCCCTCGCGGCGGGCTGCGACGACTATGACAGCAAGCCCATCGATTTCAAGCGGCTTCTGGGCAAGATCGAGGATCTCCTCGACCCTCGATCCTGATCCCTGCCAGATCGCTCCCACTGGAGGCCCGGAGGTGCGCTCAACAATAGGAGCGGGGCGGTGACGGAGGCAGAGCACGCGCCCGGTGGTGGCGGGCGGGGACCAGAATCGGAGGCATTGAGCGCCGCCGATGAGCGGACGCGCCATGCCCTCCTGGCCCACCTGCGCCACAACCTGCGTAGCCCCCTCAACGCGGTCCTCGGCTATGCCGAGATGCTGATTGAGGACGCGGAGGCGGCGGGGCAGCCCGACCTGCTGGCCGACCTGCAGCGGGTCCACGCTGCCGGGCGCGAGCTCCTTGCCCGTCTCGCCGAGGTCCTGGATCCCGCCCGGTTCGAGGCGGAGCCCATCGATACGCACTCCTTCGAGGCTACCCTACGCCACGAACTCCTTACGCCCCTCAGCGCCGTCCTCGGCTACAGCGAGATGATGCTCGACGACGCCCGGGAACGCGCCCTGGTCGAGTTTGTCGCCGACCTGGAGCGAATCAACGCGGCTGCCGAGCAGTTCAAGGTCCTGCTCGATGACGTCGTCCGCTTCTCCACCGCCCAGATGACCGGGGGCGAGGGCGTCGTCGAAGCCCTGGCTCCCGCCGTAGAGACGGCAACCCTGGTCGAGGAGGCGGTGCGCACCATCCCCTCGCTGGCCAAGGATCCCGGTGCGAAAGGTGAGGTCGCCTTGGGATCGATCTTGGTGGTCGACGACAGCGAGAATCACCGCGACCTGCTGGCCCGCGCGCTGCGGCGCCAGGGCCATACTGTGGCCCTCGCCGAAACGGGTCAGCAGGCCCTGGGGATGCTGGACGCCGGGCCCTTCGATCTGATCCTTCTCGACATCATGATGCCCGGAATGAGCGGGTACCAGGTCCTGCAGCGTCTCAAGGGCCATTCCTCCTGGTGCGATATCCCCGTGATCGTGATCTCCGCGTTGGACGAGATGGATAGCATTGTCCGCTGC
>JASFVG010000258.1:0-6820 GCA_050049955.1 Anaerolineae bacterium
CGCCGCTCTTCAGGGCGCCGATCACGTTGGAGGGTGGTGGCGTCGACGTCAACGGCGCTGGAACGTTGCTTGCCACCCGAAGTTCGATTGAGAACCCGAACCGGAATCCGGGGTGGACGCTGGAAGGGATCGAGGACGTCTTGCGGGACTACCTGGGCGTGACGCACTTCATCTGGCTGTCGGGGAAGCGCGGTGTGGGTGATACGGACTTCCACATCGATGGGGCCGCTCGCTTCGTCGATGAGAGGACGGTGCTGTACAGCTGGACCGAGGACGCATCCCACCCGCGCTACCCTACGTTTAGGAGGCACCGGGAGGAACTGCAGCGAGCGGTCACTCAGTCGGGAGAGCCGCTTACCATCCATCCAATACCCGTGACGGAGGCCCGGATCTACGGGACGGGTCGGACACCCACGCGCCCGCCGTTTCAGCGAGTGCCGTCATTGGGTCTGTATGCCAACTTCTACGTGGCCAACGAGGTGGTCCTGGTGCCTGTCTACGGGGACACCCACGACGCCGATGCGCTGTCGATCATCGCCGAGCATTTCCCGAGTAGAGAGATCGTGGGCATTCTGGCGCACGCGCTGGCCGAGCTCGGCGGCATGATTCACTGTGTGACGCAACAACAACCGGCGGTGAGAGGGAGAGATGGGTAACGTCATCAAGCTGGCCCTGATACAGATGACGTGCGGGGACAGCGTCGGGGAGAACGCCGAGCTGGCGATCGGGCAGATCAGGGAGGCAGCGGCCTCAGGCGCGCAGATCGTCTGCACCCAGGAGCTGTTCAAGTCGCGGTACTTCTGCCAGACGGAGGACCGGGCGCACTTCGACCTGGCGGAGGAGATTCGTCCCGGCGGCGGGATTATGGCGCGCCTCTCGACGCTGGCGGCGGAGCTGGGGGTGGTCATCGTCGCCAGTCTCTTCGAGGCGCGTGCCGTTGGCCTTTACCACAACACGGCGGTCGTCCTTGATGCCGATGGAGCTTTCCTGGGCAGGTATCGCAAGATGCACATCCCCGATGATCCGGGCTACTACGAGAAGTTCTACTTCGCGCCGGGAGATTTGGGATACCGGGTGTTCAAGACCCGGTATGCCTCACTGGGCGTCCTCATCTGTTGGGATCAGTGGTTTCCCGAGGCGGCGAGGCTGTCGGCCATGGGAGGGGCGGAGCTGATCCTGATCCCGACGGCTATTGGATACTCGTCGATTGACGATGACGGGGACGCGGAGGCGTACCGAGACAGCTGGGAGATCGTCCAGAGGGGACACGCCGTCGCCAACGCGTGCTACCTGGGAGTGGTCAACCGCGTGGGGTACGAGGCGAGCCCAGACACTCAAGGGGGGATTGACTTCTGGGGCTCGAGCTTCGTGGCGGACCCGGATGGGCAGATTGTGGCTAGGGCTTCTATGGAGGAGCCGGAACTCCTCCTGTGCTCATTGGATCTGGGGCATGTGGAAGAGGTGAGGAAGAGGTTCTCGTTTCCCTTCCGCGACAGGCGCGTGGACAGCTACGGGGGCCTGACCAAACTCTATCTTGATTGAGGGTGATCATTCATATGAAGACCATTGTCATCACAGGCAGCACCCGGGGCATTGGCTATGGGCTCGCCGATTCGTTCCTAGATCTGGGATCCGCCGTTGTGATCAACGGACGGACGCTCGAGACCGTCGAAGCAGCCGTCGCCCGCCTATCTGCAAAGCACGACGCCGAGCACGTCTTCGGCTATCCGTGCGACGTGACCGACTTCGAGCAAGTGCAAGCGCTATGGGACGAGGCCCTGGAACGCTACGGTCAGATCGACGTCTGGATCAACAACGCCGGGATCAGCCACCCTCAGACGGATTTCTGCGACCACCCGGCAGAGCGCATCCGGGCGGTCGTGAGCACGAACCTGATCGGAACGATGTACGGATCGAAGGTGGCCCTGCAGGGGATGCGGGCGCAGGGCTCGGGGGCGATCTATAGCCTGGAGGGCCTGGGCAGCGATGGTCGCAAAGTGGAGGGGCTGGCGGTGTACGGGACCACGAAGGCCGGTCTACGGTACCTGAACCAATCGCTGGCCCGAGAGACGAAGGGAACAGGGTTGATCGTGGGTGCTCTCCGCCCTGGCATGGTGCTGACGGACCTGGTCATGAAGCAGTACGAGGGTCGGCCCGAGGAACTGGAGAGGGTGAGGCCGATCTTCAGTATCATCGCTGACCGGGTTGAGACCGTGACGCCTTGGCTAGCACGGCGCATACTCGCCAACGACCGGAACGGGGTCGCCATCTCCTGGCTTCCCTGGTGGAAGCTCACGAGCCGCTTCGCAATGTCCCTGTTTCACAGGCGCGATCCCTTCGGGGAGTTAGGCTGCGGAGGCGCATAGTGTCGGGAGAGACACCATCACTGCAGCCGATCAAGCCGGCCTATCGTCTGCGGATACTAAGCGATGAGCAACTGGAGCAGCTGCAGGCGGCCACGCTCGAGATTCTGGAGGAGGTAGGGGTTCACTGCCCGCTGGACGAGGCCCTCTCGATCTACGCTGAGCACGGCGCCAGAGTTGACTTCCGGACCCAAGTCGCCCAACTACCGCCTGACGTGGTCCTGGACGCTATGTCTCGCGCGCCGCGATACTATACGCTGGCCGGACGCCGGTCGGCGTTCGATCTCGTCCTTGATGGCACGGCCACGTACTGCGGTACGGACGGTTGCGGCGTGGAAACGATCGATTTCGCAACCCGCGAGCGTCGTCCGTCGGTCAAGGACGACGTGGCGAAGATGGCGCGGGTGGCGGACCACCTGTCGTCCATCAGCTTCTACTGGCCGATGGTGACGGCCCACGATTTTCCCATGGCGAGCCCTCTGCACGAACTCGATGCCTCGTTCAACAACACGGTCAAACACGTCCAGTCGGAGACGGTGATGGACGCGTTGACGGCTAGGTACGCCGTCGAGATGGCGAAAGTCGTAGCGGAGGACGCATCGGCCCTTCGCGAGCGACCGCCGCTCTCGCTCTTGGTGTGCTGCATCGCCCCGCTAGGGCTAGATGCGGGGGGGATGGAGGCGGCATTGACTCTGGCGGGGGCGGGTTTGCCGGTGGGCTTCATGTCGATGGCTACGACCGGTTCGACAGCGCCGGCTACGATCGCGGGAACAGTGGTGCAGGCTGACGCCGAGATTGTAGCGGCGATGACGCTGGTGCAGATGGCCCGTCCGGGGGCGCCGGTATTTCACTCGCTGATGCCGGGCGTGATGCACCCACGTACAGGTGGCTACCTGAGCCTGGCCTGGGAGGCGGAGCTGCCCTATCCGGTAGGTGTGGAGCTGGCCCACAATTGGGGTGTGCCGACGCTGGCCGCCATCTTCGGCCCCGATGCGGAGGCACCAGGGTGGGAAGCTGGGAGGGCAAGCGCGTCCAACCTGCTGATGTGCGCCCTATGCGGTGCGGACACGGCGAACGGTATGGGCCTTCTTGAGGGCTGCACCGTGCTCTATCCGGAGGAACTGGTGCTCGATACGGATATCTACCACCAGATTCGCATCAACGCGGCCGGGTTGGATACGACTAGGGAGGCGCTGGCCCTGGACCTGATCAAGGAGGTGGGGCCGCGGGGTCACTACCTAGGCCACCAGCACACGCGGGCCCAGCTGCGCAAGCGGGAGTACTCCGACGTCACCCGCCAGATCGGACCGGACGGGAGCGTTCGTGATCCGATCGGGGTAGCGCGGGAGAAGACGGATTGGATTCTGGCGAATCACCGCCCCGAACCGCTAGAGGAGGCGCAGCGGGCCGAGCTGACCCGCCTGTTGCAGGCAGCCGAGCAGGAACTAGAGAATCGCTAGGCTGCGGAGAGCATACGAGGAGGCACAAGAGTGTACAGCGAAACACCCCAACTGCGACCTATCAAGCCCAGCTATCACGTAACGTTGCTAGATGACCAGAAGTTGGAGCAGTTGAAGTCAGCCACGCTGACCATCCTGGAGGAGGTAGGCATTCACTGCCCGTCGGAGAAGGCCCTGGCGATCTACGCCGAGCATGGCGGGAAAGTTGACTTCGAAAGCCAGATTGTCAGGCTGCCGCCCGACGTGGTGCTGGAAGCTATGTCAACCGCGCCCCGCTACTACACGATGGGGGCACGGTTGCCGGCGTTCGATCTGAGCCTCGATGGGACGGCGACGTATTGCGCCACGGACGGCTGTGGCACGGAGACGATCGATTTCGTGACCCGCGACCGGCGTGCATCGGTGAAGGACGACGTGGCGAAGATGGCGCGGGTGGCGGACTATCTGCCGTCCATGGCCTTCTATTGGCCGATCGTCAGCGCCCAGGATTACCCGGCCACGGCGCCGCTGCACGAGATCGAGGCGTCGTTCAACAGCACCGTCAAGCACGTGCAGACGGAGACGTTGATGGGCGAGAAGGCCGCCCGCTACGGCGTGGAGATGGCCATGATCATCTCCGGGGATGAGGCGACCATGCGCCAGCGGCCGCCACTCTCCTCGCTGGTCTGTACGATCGCCCCGTTGGCACAGGACAAAGGGGGCCTGGAATCGGCGCTGGTGTTCGCCGAGGCCGGCCTACCGGTCGGTTTCATGTCGATGGCGACAGCTGGGTCGACCGCACCGGCTACGATCGCCGGGACAATAGCCGTCGCCGACGCCGAGATGGTGTCGGCCATGGTGCTGATGCAGATGGCACATCCCGGCTCGCCAGTCTATCACTCGATGATGCCCGGCATCATGCACCCGAGGACAGGGGACTTCCTGGGCGGCGACTGGGAGGCCGGACTGTTCTACCCCGTCGGGGCGGAACTGGCCCACATGTGGGGGGTGCCCACGCTGGCCGGCATCGGTGGGGAGGCACCGACGCTCGACTGGGAGTCGGCCGTGGGCATGGCTGCCGGCATACTGATGTGTGCCATGTGCGGCGCCGAAACGGCCAGCGGCCTTGGGCTCCGTGAGACGTGCACCCTGCTGTACCCCGAGGCGCTGATCCTGGATAACGAAAGCTACGAGACGGCAGAGCTCTATGCCCGGGGCCTCGAATTCGACCCTGAGGACTTCGCGCTGGACGTAGTCAAAGCCGTTGGCCCCCGGGGGCACTACTTGACTCAGAAGCATACGCGGAAGCAGATGCGCGAGTGGGTGCTCTCGGAGCTGATCAACCAGCCTGATGCAGGGGGTGGCTACCGGGATCCGATCGAGGTCGCGCGGGAGAGAACGGCGTGGATCCTGGAGAACCACCACCCGCAGCCCCTGGAGCAGGCACAGCAGGCGGAATTGGCCCGCATCCTGGCCTCCGCCGAAGGAGATCTGGGCTAGCGCGCCACCCTTCTGTTGGGTGCCGCAGCGCCCGGCTATCAGGAGAGATCGGAATGCAGTATCCCAAGTCTTGGTCAACGCCCTCACCAGCGGAGCGAGCTTTCTGGGACGGGTTTCACCGCGACTATCTGTTCGCGTTCGCGGATCGCCTGAGCCGGATCGGCGCCTGTGAGCTGGGATTTCGTCCGAGCGGTTCCAGCGCTGGACACCGCGCGGGAGACATGATCCTGGAGGAGATGCGGTCGCTGGGGCTGACGGACGTGCGCAAGGAGCCGTTCCCCGTCTACGCGTGGGACTTCGCCGGAGCGAGCGTGGAGGTGGAGGGCTGCGACCCTATGCCAGCGTCCTCGTTTCCACCGACACCTGGCACACCAGACGAAGGGCTGTCTGCCCTGATGGTTGACGCCGGCCACGGGACGGCTGGGGACTACGTGGGCCTCGACGTGCGGGACAGAATTGCGTTCGTCCGCTTCGACACCGAACGGCTGCCATGGATGGACGCGCTGGCGCACGAGGCAGAGCTCAACGGCGCTCGGGCCGTGGTCTTCACCTATCTGAACGGCTACGCGCAGCACGAATCGGGCATGGCTCTCAATACCCACGATGGTACGGCTCGACCGTCCATCCCACTGCTGCAGGTCTGCAAGAACGACGGTGCAGTGCTCGAGCGGCGACTGGCCGCGGAAGGGGCACTGGAGGCGGTGGTGCGGAGCAACGTGACGGCGAACCCAGGGGGAACCGGCTACAACGTCATCGGCAGGATCCCAGGTCGGCTGGCTGATCGATACGTGATCATCGGCGCCCACTACGACGCGTGGTTTCACGGCTACTGGGACAACGCCATTGGCGTGGCAGGGATGCTGACGATGGCCAGAGCTCTGCTGGAGCACGGCCACCGGCCGGAGCATACGCTCTTGTTCGTGGCCACAGATGCCGAGGAGTTTGGCGCGCCCGACACGCACTTCGATTGGCTGATCGGGTGCCACCATATGTTGGAGGACCATCCAGAGTGGCAAGGGCGGGTGAGCGCCGCCTTCAACATCGACACGCTGGCGTTTCTTGGTCAAGAGCAGTTGGGATTCATCGGTCCGCCGGAGCTCCTGCCCTTTCTTCGGGAGACAGTGGGCAGCTGGCAAACCCGCACGTTTCCCAATCCAGCGGTGTGGGTCAGGGAGCAGGTAACCGCCTGGACGGAGACGCTGACCTATGCCTACTTCGGTATCCCGCCGCTCCAGCCGCGGTTTGCGCTGAAGGAAGCGAGGGAGACCGTCTACCATACCCAGTTTGACGACCGCGACATCGTACACGAGGCACGAGCGGTGGATACGCTGCAGTTCTATGGGGCGCTGCTGCTGCGTTTTGACCAGCAAGCGTTCCTACCCTATGCGTTCGCGGAGCGGGTTCGGAGCCTGCGAAGGAGTCTGAAGGACCTTGGGCAGGCCTCAGGCCAGATTCCGGGGGCGGAAGTAGAAGAGGCTGAACTGCGCGAGGCACTGCAGCGATTGGAGGAGCGGACGG
>JASFVG010000259.1:0-6813 GCA_050049955.1 Anaerolineae bacterium
CTCTGCTTGAAAGAGGAGCTCCCGCCGATGAGGAAGGCAGCGCCGGCAGGTCAGGGGCTGTGGGCGTTCCTCAAGGGGTACCTCACGGATCCACTGACCTGGAAGAGCCCGGTCTTCCTGCTCCTCAAGTTCCCTCTGTCAACCGCAACGTTTTCCATCCTGGTCATTCTTGTGACACTGACGCTGGCCCTGTTGACGCTTCCCCTGACGTATGAGCGGATGGATGTCCAGTTCGGTGGCTTCTTCTCGCCAGGCCGCGCGATCTGGCGGGTTGACGGCACCTGGGAGGCCCTCCTTGGAACAGCAATTGGTCTGGTGCTGTGGCCGGCGACCCTGTGGATCGTCAACGCGCTGGCCTGGCTACACGGCAAGTTCGCCAGGATCATGTTGAGCGCTCAGCCACTGAGGTTCCGCGGGAATACGCCGCCGTGAGCGGAGCCGTGCGAACCATCCCGGCATCCTTGTACGGCAATCTGCTTGCAGCACCGGGCGGATAGCGGGAGGGCTATCTATGGACCGTGGCGGTGTCTCCAGGAACCTCTTCGTCGTAGTACTGTTGGTCATTCTTCTGAATGCGACGGTGAGCACGGCCCACGTGGTCGAGGACGGCTTGCTCTTGCGCCGAGCGTTACCTGCAGCGTGCTGGATCGTGGCCACGGTGATCTGGGTGACCGCGGCCTACAGGGCTAACCGGAGCGAATGAGGGCAGCAGCCCAGCGCGGACCTCGGCCAACTCGGCCGCGCCAGGATAGTACCGACCGTCGAGGGCAGAGACGGAAGCCCGCGATGTATAGCCCTGACCGGGGGACTCCCGCGAGGCGCTCATCATGAGATCCGATGTCGCGCAAACGACGAGCACTCGCACGGCGGTTGAGCTGGTCCAGAGAGTGACGGTCTTCCCCTTGACCAGAATCGTCGTTGGGAGCGCTGTCTGCATGCTTGTGGGTCTGGCCATCAATGCGCTTCTCTTGCGACCGGCTCTTAGCGCGCTCGGCCTGACCGAGAACACCGCCCGGGCGATCCGATTTGGCATGAATGCGGTGGTCATTCTAGTCACTTACTGGTGGCTCTTCCGCGCCTACGAGAAGCGAAGGATCCGGGAGCTATGACTCCGGTACGCGCTGAAGGAAGGGGGGGCGGGCGGTCTGTCCGGCGCACCCATGATAGCCTTTGTGGTGCTCGTGCTGCATCTACTGGGCTTCTGCCAGGTCCATACGATGGGGAGAAGTGCAGTTCTGCTGCTGTACCCCGTGGTCTACCAGGGGTTCATTGGCACCCTTGAGGAGGTGCTATTTCGGGGGATACTGTACCGGATCGCAGCACAGCACCTGGGCACGCTTCTGGCGGCGGTCGCGTCTGCCTCGCTGTTCGCCGTCTTCCAACTCTCCAACGAAGGTGCCAACGTCACTACGGTGCTCTTTGTGGTGATCTGGGGGATCGCGCTGGCGATGATGTTCAGCTTGACCGGAAGGCTGTGGTTTCCCATCTTCTTCCACGCGGGATGGAACTCCGCCATGGTGATTCTCGGCACGCTCGTGTCCGGTATGGATGACTTCCGGCGATACGCGCTTCTTCGGACTGAGATGCGGGGGCCTGCGTGGCTCACCGGCGGATCGTTCGGACCGGAAGACTCTGTGATAGCTCTGGACCTCACAGCGCTCCCCGCCGGGGCGCTGTGTGCAATCGCATCAAAGAGGGACCGCGCTCAAGTCTCCGATGGCGCGGGAGCGTGCTCCCTGTAGAGCCGGTAGGCGTCGCCCACCGTCTGCACCTCCCAGGCCGATTCGACGGGGATCTCGATCCCGCTCTTCTCCATGTCCAGCATCATCTCTACCAACTTGATTGAGTCAGCTGCCAGATCGCCGACGAAGGAGGCGTCTCGAATCACCCTGCCCCTCTCCACCTGAAGGGCCTGGGCCACGATGTCTCTGAACGCTTCGAAGGATATCGGGTGCTCGGCTTCGTTGTCTACCATCGTGCCTATTCCCCCTCCATGTCCTGCAGTGCCCTGGTGCGCAGCCTGAACTTCTGGGGCTTGCCCGTCGATGTCCGGGGGAAGTCAGCCACGAACCGCATGTCGCTCGGGGTCTTGTAGGGCTCCAGTCCCTCCCGACAATAGCTGATGGCCTCCTCCAGCGTCATCGCTGTCCCAGCTTCGAGGATGAGGAACGCCCACACGCTCTCACCGCCGACGGCGGCGGGCACCCCCACCACCGCCGCCTCGCGTATCGAAGGATGCGCCGACAGGTAGCTCTCGACCTCCGCCGGATAGATGTTCTGCCCACCCCGGATGATCACGTCCTTCCTTCGCCCCACGATCTGCACGTAGCCGCGCTCGTCGATCCGCGCCAGGTCCCCCGTGTAGTGCCAGCCGTCCTCGTCGAGCACTTCCGCCGTGACCTTGGGGGCGCGGTAGTAGCCCAGCATCACGCCCTCGCTCCGCACAGCCAACTCGCCCACGTCTCCAGGAGGGAGCTCCCGCCGCTGCTCGTCGACAATCTTGACCTCCATCCCTGGAAGCGGCTGGCCCACGGTCTCCGTGCGCTCCTGGTCCGAGTCAGCCAGGCTCGTCACGGCGATGCCCCCTCCAAGCTCCGTGGCCCCGTAGCCAATATGGACGGCGCAGCGGAAACGACGCTCGATCTCCTGGGCCAGGTGCGGGGGGCAGGGCGCTGCCCCGACCCCACAGACGAGCAGTGATGACGTGTCATACTGCTCAAAATCCCGCAGCCCGAGCATCACCTGGTAGGCCATGGGCACCCCAACCGGGATCGTCACCCGCTCCCGCTCAATCAGCCCCATCGCCTCGCGAGGGTTGAAGCGGGGCATGATCACCAGTCGATCCCCCATCAGAAGCCCCTGGAACATGACCTCCAGCCCGGTGATGCTGTGCCAGCCCACGGTCGACAGGAAGGTCTGGGGCTGCCCGAGGTGGCGCAGCAATCGCTCCCGGTACCGGGCCAAGGCCTTCACCGTCCGCCCCAACGTCTTGAACGTGGGGCGCGACCACATTTGGCGTACCTTGAGGGTCGCGACTACCGGCGTGATCAGGCTGCGGTGGGTGTGCATCGTGCCCTTCGGCGTGCCTGTCGTGCCGGAGGTGTAGAGCAAGGTCACCAGGTCGTCAGGCGCGACGCCTGCCGGTGGCAGTTCGGGCCTACCTACGGACATCAGGCCGTCCAGAGTCAGGCCGCCCCCCACGTCCTCGCCCGTCAGGATCACGTGCCGCAGCGTGTCTGCAGCGGCCAGGATCTCTGCCCCGGAAGCCTGAGCGACCACCAATGCCACCGGCTCCGCGTCCTGTACCACGGATCTCACTACGCGGGGCCGCGCCTGGGGGTTGAGGGGCACCACCACGCCGCCCAGCTCTGCTACGGCGAAGAAGACGGTGACGAACTCGGGGCCCGGGGGCAGCTGAACGACCACCTTGTCGCCCTGGGCGATTCCGCGCCCGTGCAGCCCCCTCGCTAGGGCGTTGATGCGCCCAAGGAGCTGCCGGTACGTCAGCCGAACCTCGCCGCATACCAGCGCCTCCTGGTCAGCCCGAGATCCGCTGACGTGCCGATAGGCCTCCCCTAGCGTCATCTCTCTGGTAATCATCATCGGAGCCTCCTCAACGATGATTCCGCGTCAGGCCGCACCAGCGCCTTCGTCACAACGCCATCCGGTACAGCCTGTAGTGCTTGTAGCGCTCCGCCCCCAGACGGCCCGCGATCAAGTTGATCATCGGGTTGAGCTCGGAGGTCACGGAGCCATCCAGCCACTCGTAACCCTTCTCACAGAAGGCCCGAATCACCGCCAGGTAGAGCATGGCATCGATGCCCCTGTGGCGGTATTCCTCCAGAACACCCATGAGCTTGAAGGTTACGCCGTCGATCTGGCGGACCAAGCGCCTGAACCTGAGCCATCCGAACGGAAACAGCCGACCATTGAGGTGGAGCAACACGCGGTTGATGTCTGGCAGCGCGATGCCAAAGGCCACGGCTCTGCCGTCCACCTCCGCAAACAGGGCAAGATCAGGATCGAGCAGGTGTCGAATCTGGCTGGCGATGCGCTGGAACTCCGTCTCCGTCATCGGCACGTGATCAGGGAGGTGACGCAGGGTGTCGTTGAACAGCTCGAGGGCGACGGCGATCTCCTCGTCCCATCGATCGAGACGGACCTTGCGGATGGTGGCATCCGCCCTATCCAACGCGGCGTCGGCCACGCGGGCGACCTGGTCCATGCTGCTCTTCAGCTCGCCCTCGAACTGGCACCGCAGCACCCGCCAGGCATAGAGATCGTGGTCCTTCTCCATGCCGTATCGCTCCAGGAAGTCCTGGTAGTACGGCGGCGTGTGGGCCTCCAGCATCGCCGGGGGACAGTCGCGGCCCTCGACAAGGATGCCCGGGTAGTCGTTGTTCGTGAAGCTGGTTGGGCCGCGCACGGGCGACGCGCCCTGGGCACGCAGCCAGTCGCAGGCGGCGTCCAACACACTCTCAGCAACCGCATAGTCCTCAACGGTCTCGAAGAAGCCGAAACCGCCCTCCGACCGGCCGAGATGCTCGTTACGGTAGCGATCCACGAAGGCAGCGATGGTGCCCGCCGGCTCCTGGCCCCGGCGGGCGAGGAAGAGCGCCACGTCGGCATGCTCGTAGAAGGGGCCCCTCGCCGGGTCCAGGTACTCGAGCCGCTCGCCGATCAGCGGCGGGACCCAGTTCGGGTCACCACGATAGACGGTCCAGGGGAACTTGACGAAGGTGCGAAGGTCGCGGCGCGATTCGACGCGCCGGATGTCGATGGGTGGCATGGCGCACGCCTCCCTCCTTCCGTTGCGTCCGAGAACGAGCCTGCACTATGTGGAACACCGGACAACCGGCGTCGTTGCTGCAGACGACCTGCCCCGCAAAGATCCTGCCGGCTCTCGCGCCGCCCGAAGGAGTCCGGAGGAAATCGTCGGCAGCAACGATCTGGGCTGCTTCCGGTTAGACCCGTTGACGCCGGCTCTCCCTGTTTCGCCTGCTGAACAGAATCCTTAGAAGAACCCCGTTCACGATCAGCACGAGCCAGTCGATCGATATCGCGATCACCTCGAAGCGATCCAGGCGCTCCAGTCCGTAGCCGATCGACATGGCAGCCAGCGCCAGCATCACCAGGGTGAACCCGGTGATGAAGATCCACCGGATCGCCAACTCCAGCCGGGTTATGCCAGAGAGGGCAATACCTACGAACAGGAACGATAGACCCATCACCAGGTAGCCGAGTTCATCCAGCGCCAGGAAGACCCCATGCGGATTGTACTGAATCAGCAGAGGTAGACCCTCAGTCTCCCCGTTCATCAGGCTCACCGGCACCACGGAGAACTGCAGGTAGTAATCAGCCAGCAGGATCACCGCTGCGACCAACGCAAAGGACAGCCCTATCTGGCTGTAGATCCTCTTGTGTGCCTCAGTGTAGGCGTGGAGCGACACCATGAGCACCACGTAGCTCAACACCAGCACCATCGCCGGAACCATCCATCGGAAGTCCCGCGGGTACTGGGAGACCGTGTCCAGGCAGGGGTAATCGACACAACTCCCTGGGCAGTTTGCACCGGAGATCGGAATGGCCGTCATCGCCAGGCCGAACGTGACGACCGCCATTGCGGCTGTGATCACCGCGGAGTAGAAACCGACCAGGCTTGAGTGTGAAGCTGGTGAATCCAATCGCGTGAAGCCAGTCTTGGCCTGTGCCATGATCGTCTCCTCCATTGACCTAGCGCCCGTGGCTGAGTTCGGTTGAGACATGCCTATCACCATTTGCCCCTCGCAAAGAGGCCCCCCACGAGAGTGATGGTGCGCTACTGCCGCGGTCTCGGCTGCAGGCGATGGTCACGATGGTGTACGGACACGGAAACTGGCCGTCATCCCTGCAGCCACCGGTATCCCTGGATATCGAGATTCGTGAGCCCCAATCCTCGTGCCCTATCCACAGCCCGTTGGTACTCCTCCGCAGTAATTCTCCTCGATATCTCTGGATAATCGAATGCTTTGTAGGCGGGGTTGTACTGTGCCATGATATTGACGTAGGTGTCTGATGGCAGTTCTCGAGCTATCCACTCCATGACCTTCTCTGACCCTCCGGCGTCATTCGGCATGACCAGATGCCGAATCATCAGTCCCCGTTGCATGATGCCGTCTTGCGCAGGTCTTGCCACACCCACTTGACGATTCATCTCCAGGATGGCTTCTCTCGTTACCTCAGGGTAGCTCTCTGCTCCCGATGAGTACTTGGCCGACAACTCACTATCCCAGTACTTGAAATCGGGCAGGTAGATATCGACGACGCCATCAAGAAGCCCGAGTATCTCTAGACGCTCCCAGCCACTGGTGTTGTACACGATGGGCAGCCGGAGGCCCGCCTCTGCAGCCACATCAAGCGCTTTCAGGATCAACGCAGAATAGTGTGTTGGCGTTACCAGGTTGATGTTGTGACAACCGATCGCCTGCAGCTGAAGCATCATACTCGCCAGTTCGTCGATGTCCTTCTCAGACCCCCTGCCGAGCTGGCTTATGACCCAGTTTTGACAGAATACGCACCGCAGATTGCAGTGGGTCAAGAAGATAGTCCCTGAGCCGCCCATCCCCACCAGGGGCCTCTCTTCACCAAAATGAGGATGAAACGATGAGACAACGAGGGTTGCGCCGGGGGCCCGACAGAATCCCCTCATACCCTCAAGGCGATTGACACCGCATCGCCTCGGGCACAGGCGGCAACTCTCCATGATGGCCCAAAGCTCATCGGCGCGCCTTCTCAGCTCACCAGATCTGTGGAGCCTGAGATAGGCCGGTTCAA
>JASFVG010000260.1:0-6789 GCA_050049955.1 Anaerolineae bacterium
TGATTCCCAACTTGAGATTATACTGGGAGGGTAGCCAAAGTCAAATCTTGCATTGGCTGGGCTCGATGAACAACGCCCCCCTTAGGGTGGTAGACGGGAACGTGGGAGGGCTCGCTCTGGGTGCGCAGAGACGCGCCAGAACCGCTTGACAAATCAGAAACCGCTTGGTAGAATGGACTGTCAAGTATCCACACAAGCCCTTCACCCGCAGCTGAAGAAAGGAGGTG
Source organism: Anaerolineae bacterium (assembly GCA_050049955.1). Classification (GTDB taxonomy): domain Bacteria; phylum Chloroflexota; class Anaerolineae; order B4-G1; family B4-G1; genus SKLM01. Next base: position 228 of record JASFVG010000260.1, read on the forward strand.
GTACTCGCCCATACTCAGCAACGCGCATTCCTGTGTTCTGTGGCGGTTGTGCCCCCAATGGCGGACCGGGTCCAGCCACCCAGTGTGACCGTTCTCTATCACCCCATTTCACGAGGAGGAGCAAAGATGAAGAAGTTGGCGCTATTCACCGCATTGTTGGTGCTTATCAGCCTAATCGCTACAGCGTGTGGCCCGCAGACCCCGCCTTTTGAGTGCACCGACGAGATCGGCTGCGTGGACATTCCCCCGGATGATCCGATCCGGATTGGCTACGCCCTGGTCATCGCGGGGCCGAACGAGTCCCTGGGCGTGGACTCGCGCCGTGGCGTGGAGATTGCCATCGATGACAAGGAGGGAGAGTTCCTCGGTCATCCCATCGAGTTGGTGGGTGAGGATGCCATGTGCAGCGCCGAGGGTGGGCAGACGGCCCTGACGAAGCTTGCCGCTGACCCCAGCCTGATCGGCGTCATCGGCACCAACTGCTCCAGCGCTGGCGAGCCGGCCTCCCGGATCGCCTCCGACGCGGGCATGGTTCTGATCTCCCCGTCCAACACGGCGCCGTCTCTGACCAACCCCGGTATGGCCTGGAACGAGGGTTACCTGCGCACCTGCCACAACGACAAGGTGCAGGGCGCGGCTATGGCGGCCTATGTGTATAACGAGCTGGGCTTCCGCACCGCCGCCACGATCCATGACGGCAGCCCCTACGCCGACCAGTTGCAGGAAGTGTTCGCCCAGACATTCGTCGATATGGGTGGCACCATCACCCATCAGGGAGCGGTCAACGTCGGCGACACCGACATGGGCCCCATCCTGACCACCATCGCAGCGGATTCGCCCGAGTTCCTCTACTACCCGATCTTCATCCCCGAGGGTGCGCAGATCACCCGGCAGGCTGGTGACGTCGCTGGCCTGGAGAACACGGTCCTGGCGGGCGCGGATGGCATGTACTCGCCTGACTTCGTCGAGGCTGCCGGTGAGGCCTGCGAGGGGATGTACATCTCTGGCCCGAACCTGGCCTTCGACAACCCGATCTACGACCACTTCCTGGAGGTTCACCAGGAGAAGTACGGTGAGGCGCCGCTGAGCGTCTTCCATGCCCACGCCTATGATGGCACGATGATGCTCCTGGCCGCCATCGAGGAGGTCGCGGTGCAGGACGATGACGGCACGCTCCACATCGGCCGCAAGGCCCTGCGCGATGCGCTCTACGGCACCTCCGATCTGGAGGGTGTCACCGGCACGCTGAACTGTGACTCGTTTGGCGACTGCGCTGACCCGGAGATCGCGGTCAACCAGATCCAGGGTGGCGCGTACGTGCCGCTCTGGGAGTACATCGAGTAGTGACGTAGCCGGTGTCTAGGCCTCCAATCTAGCGCCGGTGATAGACGGAATGTGCCTGGGTCGCGTTCGGCCCGGGCACGTTCCCTTCCCCATGTAGCCTCAGGGAGTGAGACCATGCGAGCAACGCTGCGCCAGCGCTTGGAGGGCTTCAGCTTCATAGACATTGTCCTGTGGGTATTCCGATTGGCCATCATCGCCGTGGTTGTTCTGGGAACGATTGGCACCATCCGCGACAACCCTTACACGACGGAACAGTGGATAGATCTGCTCGTATCGGGCCTGACTCAGGGCAGCCTCTACGCCCTTATCGCCTTGGGATACACCCTGGTATACGGTGTCCTGCTGATGATCAATTTCGCCCACGGCGAGTTCTTTATGTCGGGTGTCTTTACTGCCACGGTCTTCATTGCTATCCCCCTGGATGAGGCCGGGCTGTGGAACCGGTATCCTGTTCCCTGTCTGCTGCTGGTCACCCTCGTGGCCATGGCCACCTCGATGGGCATCGCTATCCTCACCGAGCGCGTGGCCTACCGCCCGCTCCGACGAGCCCCGCGCCTGGTACCGCTGATCACCGCCATCGGGGCCTCGTTCTTCTGGCAGTACTTCTTCCGCGGCCTGTATGGCTCTGGCATCACCGCTTTTCCCACCATTGAGGCGCTAACCGGCAAGTGGTCTTTCGGCCGGGTGCAGATCGGGAAGGCAGACGTCGTCGTGATGGTCGCCTCCGTCCTTCTGTTGGCGGGGTTATACGTGTTCGTTATGCGCACCAAGACCGGGAAGGCCATGCGTGCTGTGTCGGAGGACAAGGACGTGGCCGCACTGATGGGCATCGACGTGGATCAGGTGATCGTGATCACCTTCGCCGTCGGCGCGGCGCTTGCGGGCGCGGCCGGTATCCTGTACGCGCTCCTGTACCGTCAGGTCGGTTTCCTCATGGGGTTCTACCCTGGACTCAAGGCCTTCACCGCTGCTGTATTGGGTGGCATCGGCAGCGTTCCCGGCGCTGCACTGGGTGGCATGGCGCTCGGCTTGTTCGAGTCAGTCGCGCCCAACTTGTTCCTGGAGGGTCTGGGCGTCCCCGGCGCCAACCAGCTCAAAGACGTGGTGGCCTTCACGATGTTGGTCCTGGTCCTTCTGTTCCGTCCGCAGGGTATCGTCGGCGAGCCACTAGCTGAGAAGAAGGCCTAAGGGGGAGGATGATGGATACTGAGACACGTTTTGATTGGCGAGGTTACTTCCGTCTAGGACTTCTCGCAGCCGTGATCGCCTTGTCGCTCAGCGCCATCGGCGTGGTCGGGGTGTTCGCCCGGCGCGACATCATCGGCGGCGTGCTTTCGCTGGGCCAGATCTTCTTGTTCGGGGCGACGGTGGGCTGTGCGTTCCTCGCTGCCCGCCAACATGCTGAGGCCGGGGCGGGTCAGACGCTCTTGGGCGGGGCGCTCGTCGGCCTGGTCTCCATGCTGGCACCGGCCCTGTTGGCCTTGGCGGCCGAGCCGCTGAACCTGCGCCGGTTCTTCCTCAACGTCTCACCCGAGTTGGTGGAGGTCCTTGTTTTTGGTCAGGGTTCGATCGGGCTGATCATCCTGGTGGTGGCAGGGGCCGTGATGGGTGTCGTGGGGGCGGGAGTCGTTGTAGTCCCCGCTCGTGTGCGAAGGCCACTGCTCACAGGGCTTGCAGCGATCTTCTTGGTCGGGCTGTTGTCCGAGACCATTATCCTGTCCTGGGGCAACAAGGGGCTGGGACTGACCATCCGGCGCTTCGTGTTCGCCGGCCGTGGCCTATCCGTTCTAGGTACTGCCATCGTCTTTCTCGTGTTCGGAGGTGCCAGCGCCCTGTGGGGCAGCCAGGGGGGCCGCATCACGGCCCGCGTTGACGGACTGCCGCCTGGGCGACAGCGGATGCTCCGCTGGGGTGGTATCGGTCTAGGCGTCGTGGTCCTGCTGCTCTTGCCGGTCTTCCTGCGAACGTACCTGAGCGAGGTCGTCGACAACGTCGGTCTTTACGTCCTCATGGGGCTGGGCCTGAACATCGTGGTCGGCTTTGCGGGCCTTCTGGATCTGGGCTACGTGGCCTTCTTCGCCATTGGGGCCTACACCATGGCCCTGCTCACGCCCAGTGAGTTCGGCCGCGCCAGCCTCTCCTTCTGGACAGCCCTGCCTTTCTGCGTGCTCGCTGCTGTCGCGGCGGGTGTCATCCTCGGCGTCCCGGTGCTGAGGATGAGGGGTGACTACCTGGCTATCGTCACCATGGGTTTCGGGGAGATCGTGCGCATCCTCGTCCTATCGGACTTCCTGGCGCCTCTGCTCGGTGGTGCGCAGGGCATTCTCAAGGTGCCCAACGCGGCCATCGGCGGGCTCGAGATCGTCAAACCGGAGCACCTCTACTACTTGATCCTGGGTGGGTGTCTGCTGGCGCTATTCATATCCTGGCGGCTGCGCGATGCCCGCTTGGGGCGTCAGTGGATGGCCCTGCGCGAGGACGAGGACGTGGCCGAGGCCATGGGCATCAATCTGGTCAGAACCAAGCTCCTGGCCTTCGCCATCGGGGCCGCCTTCTCCGGTTTGTCGGGGGCGATCTTTGCTGCCAAGCTGGGCTCGGTCTACCCACACAGCATGAAGCTGGAGGTGTCCATCTACGTCTTGTGCCTGATTATCGTCGGGGGCATGGGTAGCCTCCCCGGTGTGATCGTCGGCGCGTTCTTCATCATGGGGCTGCCGGAGCTGCTGCGAGAGTTCGCCGAGTACCGCATGCTGCTATACGGTGCCCTGCTGATCGTGATGATGCTTGCGCGTCCAGAAGGCCTCTGGCCGTCCGAGGCGAGGAAACGTGAACTGCGCTCCGTGGAGGAGGCTGCCTCGGCGGGAGAGGGGGCCTGATCCAGCTATCCCAGAGGCGATAGGGATGACAGATCGATGCGAGGACCAACTCTATGGCTATTCTAACGTCTAACCGAGTGACCAAGCGCTTTGGCGGCCTTACAGCGGTCAACCAGTTTGACTTCGAGGTGCCTGAGGGCTCAATCGTTAGCATCATCGGCCCCAATGGCGCGGGGAAGACGACCTACTTCAACTGCGTGACCGGATTCTATCCCTTCGAGGAGGGGGAGATCTACTACAACGGTCACTTGTTGAACGGCCGGTCCCCTGACCAGATTGCCCAGCTCGGCATCACCCGCACCTACCAGAATATCCGCCTGTTCGCCAACATGACGGCCATCGAGAACATCCTGGTCGGCATGGAGCCCCAGCTCAAGCATGGGTGGGTCGGAGCTGTCTTTGGCACGCCTGCCACCCGTGCCGAGGAGGAGTGGGCGGTGGAGGAGGCTCGCCGGCTGCTCAGTTTCGTGGGGTTGGAGGGCAAGGGTGATCTCCTGGCCAAGAACCTGCCCTACGGCGACCAGCGGCGTCTGGAGGTGGCGCGCGCCCTGGCCGGCAAGCCGAGCTTGCTGCTTCTCGACGAGCCCACGGCGGGGATGAACCCGAGAGAGTCGGCGGAGATGATGCAGTTCTTCCGCAACCTGCGCGATGAGCTAGAGATCACCATCCTGCTCATCGAGCACGACATGCGCGTGGTGATGGGCATCTCCGAGAGGGTGACGGTGATCGACTACGGGAGCAAGATCGCCGAGGGGACGCCGGCCGAGATCCAGCGCAACCCGCGCGTGATCGAGGCTTACCTGGGGCGGGGCGCTGCCACCGGCCTCGCGACTCAGGCCTGAGTCTGGGACAAGGAGAGTCTCCTATGCCGATGCTAGAGGTCCAGGACATACACAGCTACTACGGCAACATCCACGCGCTGAAGGGGGTCTCGATCTCCGTCGAGGAAGGCGAAATCGTGACCTTGATCGGCGCCAACGGCGCTGGAAAGACGACCACCCTGTGGACCATCGCGGGGTTGCTCGCGCCACGACAGGGGAAGGTCCTTCTCGAGGATGAGGATCTCGCTGGCTACAAGGCCCACGACATCGTCTACAAGGGCGTGGCTATGGTGCCTGAAGGGCGGCGGGTCTTCTCAAAGCTCACTGTCTCCGAGAACCTAGATATGGGTGCTTACCATCGCGCGGACCGCGCGGGCGTCGAGGAAGATCGCAAGAGAGTTTTCGGGCTGTTCCCTCGCCTAGAGGAGCGGCGGACCCAGGTGGCCGGCACCCTGAGCGGTGGCGAGCAGCAGATGCTTGCCACGGCGCGTGCTCTGATGGCGCGCCCCAGATTGATGTTGCTTGATGAACCGTCGATGGGACTGGCGCCCGTCCTGGTCGAGGATGTCTTTGATACGATTCAGGAGATCAACCAGGACGGTACGACGATCCTGCTCGTCGAGCAGAATGCGCACATGGCCCTCCAGATCGCCGACCGAGGCTACGTTCTACAGACCGGGGAGATCGTCCTGCAGGACACGGCGGACGGGCTGCGCCAGAACGAAATGGTCCAGAAGGCCTATCTGGGTATGGACTAGCTGGGTCTCTATCCCGGGGATCGTCCTGACATCGAATAGTCACCACACGTAGTCGAGACAGGCGTCCACTACGCGGGGTACGGGCTCCTCGCCGAAAAAGTCGGTGAGCCACACGGAAGCCGGCATTCGTTGGACACCAGACATAGACCTCCCGCCAGCGATAGCCGGCGGGAGGTCTTTCTGTCACAGCGTCTATACCGTAGGCCCGTCTTGAACCGGCACGCTTCTGTGACCGACCTACGTGCGCTTTGCCATCTGCGACATGCGGTCAGGTGCATCTTGAAGGCTGCCGGGCTCCTCTTGTTCGGCGCAGTGGCTGCAATGCTGATGTTGTGCGCCTGCGCCGGACGGCAGGCACCGACTGCGACGCCGGCCCGGGGGTCCCCGATTGAGGCAACACGGACCGCCATCCGTACCCCCACGCCGACCGCGATGCCCACGTCCACGCCGATCACCAGCCCGTCCCCCCCGGTCGATCTCGCAATCCTGGGTTCAGAGTCCGCCACGCTTGTCCCCGGGGAGACGACTGTCTATACCCTGGCCCTCCAGAACAAGGGCTCAACCCTGGCCACGGGCATCGTTGTCACCGACACACTCCCACCGGGCCTGATTCCCGTCCGGGCAGAGCCGGCGCTCCCTATGTGCCAGAGGACCGGGCCGAGCGTCAATTGCGATGCTGGTGACCTACAGGAGGGCGGAGCGATCTCGGTCCTGCTGGACGTTTCCGCTGGCCGGTCCGATGCTCCGGTATCCAGCGCGCGCT
>JASFVG010000261.1:0-6785 GCA_050049955.1 Anaerolineae bacterium
GGCCTCCGCCTCGGCGCGGACGCACATCGGGGCCAAATCGCCGCTGACTGGCTTCATCGGCAGCTCGAACATGGGCGGCTTCTTCGCCCCTGAGCTGCGCTTTGCCGGCTTCGACCACCTAGTGATAAAGGGAAAGGCCGATGGCCCCGCCTACCTCTGGATCCACGACGGGGAGATCGAGATCCGTGACGCTTCTGACGTCTGGGGCGAAGACGTGCCTGAAACGCAGGAGCTCATCAAAGAGGAGCTGGGCGACCCGGAGGTCAAGGTGCTGTGCATCGGCGTAGCCGGCGAGAACCTCGTCCGCTTCGCCAACGTGATGACCGGTATGAAGAACGCAGCCGGTCGCACTGGTATGGGCGCGGTGATGGGATCCAAGAACCTGAAGGCCATCGCCGTCCGGGGCACGATGGACCTGGGGATCCGCTTTCCCGAGGAGGCTCTCGAGTACAACAGCCAGCTCCTCGAACACATTGGCTCCACGAAGTTCGCCCAGATCATGCAGAAGTGGGGCACCATGTTCATCTACGGTGTCACCAACACCACGGGCCTGGTGCGCGTCCGGAACTTCCAGCTGAACCAACAGGTCGGCGGAAACATCGAGTGTGAGCACATCGAGAAGTACTCCGTCGGAACGGAGGGCTGCTACGGCTGCATTATACATTGCCGTCACAAGTACCTGATCAAGGATGGGCCATACGCTGGGACCTATGCCCAGGGACCGGAGTACACCAGCCAGGGTGCCTTCGGGATGGAGGTCGGCTGCAACAACTTCGAGACGGTCTTGGTCGGCAACCACCTGGTGAATACGTACGGGATGGACACGCTGGAAACCGGCAGCATGATCGCCTGGGCGATGGAGCTATACGAGAAGGGCATTCTGACTGACGCTGATGTGTTCACCGATCGGGATGATCTGAAGCTGGAGTGGGGCAACGACGAGGCTGTGCTGGAGATGGTCACCCGCATAGCCGAGCGCAGGGGGCTCGGCGACATCCTGGCCGAGGGACCCCTGCGGGCTGCCGAGAGGATCGGGCAGGACGCCATCAAGTATTTGATCCACGTCAAGGGGATGAGCAACCTGCACTCGGACGAGCGCCCGACGCCGTCGCTAGCGCTGGGGGTTGCCACCGCGTCCAGGGGATCGGACCACCTGCGCAGCCGTCCGGCAATTGACCTCTACCACCTTCCGGAACACCTGCTCCGCAGGATCTACGGCGGTCCCGATCCCTATGATGGGCCGCTGTCTTCGGACTACACGTCCTACGTGGGGAAGGCTCGTATGGTCCGGTGGCAGGAGATGATGTACGAGGCCATCGACTGCGCCGGCATCTGCAAGTACCACACAATCTTCCTAAGCCCGAACTTAATCGCCTTTGATGAGCTCTCCAGGCTGATCTACCTCAACACCGGCCTGGAGTTCTCGCCGGTGGAGATCTGGGAAATCGCCGACCGGGCCTACACCATCGAGCGGCTGTTCAACATCCGGGAGGGACTGACGCGGGCGGACGACTGGCTGGTGGACCGCTACTTCGACGAACCCACCCCCATCGGATTGCCCGTTGTCAGGGGGAAGTCTCTAGATCGCGAGAAGTTCAAGCAGCTGGTCGACGAGTACTACGAGCTACACGGCTGGGATGAGGAGGGCGTGCCCCGTCCGGAGACGCTTGAGAAGCTGGGGCTGGAGGGCGAGCCCTCCCACCTGCTGTAGGAGATCCCCTATGGAAATGACACTGGTAGTTGACCACGAGAAGTGCACCGGCTGCCGGCTGTGCGAGATCGTCTGCTCGGTCAAGCACACCGGCGCGAGCAATCCCAGTCGCTCCCGCATCCACGTCATCAAGTGGCCCATGGAGGGCCTCGAGCTGCCGATGCTCTGTCAGCAGTGCGAGGATGCCCCCTGTGTCGCCGTATGCCCAAAGGATGCCCTTTCCCGCGAAGATACCCTCGGACGGGTTGTGGTCGACTATGATCAGTGCATTGGCTGCAAGCTATGTGTGACGGCGTGTCCCTTCGGCGGCATGGGGATTGACGCCGTGGCCCGGAGGGTTGTCAAGTGTGATCTGTGCGATGGTGATCCGGCCTGCGTCCGCTTCTGCGATCCCGGCGCCCTCCAGTTCGTCCCAGCCGGCGAGGTGAGCGTTAGGAAGAAGCGGGACGCTGGATTGAGGCTCTCCGAGGTGATGAGAAGAACCTTCGCCCGCTGACCGCGCCATTGAAGTAACGACGTCAGTCGTTCCGCCGTTTGTGGAGCCGTTGTAGTATCGACTCTTGTCTTTCATCCGTTGCTCGGACCCTTGTTGTAGCGACGGCACTGGTGCATCCGTTGTGCAAGCCATTGTAGTAGCGACATCAGTCGTTCTCCCGGAGGTGATCGAGTTGTCCAAGATAGTCAAGAAACCCTTTACCGCCCTCCGTCCCGTTCCCGTAGTGCTTGTCACCTGCGGTCACGGAGAGCAGGCCAACATCATCTCCATCGCCTGGACGGGTATCGTCTGCTCCGATCCCCCGCTGCTCGGGATCAGCGTGAGGCCCAGCCGCCACTCCCACGGCTTGATCCGGGAGAACGGCGAGTTTGTGATCAACATCGCCACCGAGGCGTTGCTCGACGAGGTGGAGTACTGCGGTTTCACCTCGGGTCGAGACACGTACAAGTTTGCCACCGAGGGTCTGACGCCCGTGCCTGGCTCGGCGGTACAGACGCCCCTCATTGCCGAGTGCCCGGTCAGCATCGAGTGCCGGCTGGCCCACACACTGCCTCTGGGCAGCCACGACCTCTTCATTGGCGAGGCGCTGGCAGTGCAGCTCAGTCAGGAGGTGCTGGATGAGGATGGGCGGATAGACAACAGCAAGTTGAAGCCCCTTCTGTTCACCAGCGACGAGTATTGGGGGCTTGGTTCTCCCTTGGGGCGCTACGGCTCAAGAGGCAGCTGAGGTCCGCGTACAGGAATGCCTCATCTGCCACTCTGGCTGCTGATGCCCGATCCGCAGCCGAAGCGTGTGCGGGTGGCCGAGAAGCTGACCAGCCCGCATCGGGCAGCCTCGCACCCGACCGAGGATGCCATTCGAGACCGCCTGCGTGCCATCCGCGAGGATACGGCCGAACACCTGGACGATCTGCTCGGCCAACTCGCAGACACCCTCCGCGGCCAGTACGGCATCACGCCCCTCGAGGCGGCCACGGCTCAACAGGCGGCTGACGAGATCGCCAGGTTGGCTCGGCCATCGGGCCGGGTGCTTGTGAACCGTTCGGTCACCGTGGGCGAACTGCGCCCCTATCTCGAGGCACACGGCCTCGAGGTGGTGGAAACGTACGACGCGCAGTACGCGCATCCAGAGCAGGGCGTGGAGCGGTACTGGCAGCTCGAAGCACCCTCGTCTGAGGCCGCCTGGGAGGCCTTCCGGCCCCAGCCCATCAGGCTGAAGCAGCCCCAATCCGCTGACATCGGTCTCCTGGGTGTCAACGTCATAGCCGCTGACGACGGGACCGTCCTCTTCATCCAGCACCTCTTCAACATATCAGAGATCCTGGAGCAGGCGAGTAAAGTCGTCCTCCTGATCGGCGTGGAGCGCGTAGTTCGGGATCGCGCAGCAGCGGTGTTCGTGGCTCGGGCTCAAGCCCGCTATGGTGCTCTCAGCGTCGCGCTCGGCGTTCCACGCCGGGGTGGCAACGGCAACGTCAAGGGCGATGCCCCCGCCGGGAAGGGCATGACGCCGTCGCCATCGCCTGCCGATGCGGAGCGAGCGCCCGTACACGTCATCCTGCTCGACAATGACCGGCGAGCCTGGCTGAGCGATCCACGCTACCGGGATCTCTTCCTCTGTATCGGTTGCCGGCGTTGCCTGCTCGAGTGCCCGACCCAGCCTGCGTTTGGCGGGGCGACAGGTTGGTCGCCCCGCGACTATCTCACTGCCTTCCTGCGCGGTGACAACCCTGAGCTGCGGCAGTGCATCACCTGCGGGCGCTGCGGGGCGCTCTGTCCACTCGACATCGACCTGCCCGCCATGATCTCGGAAGCCGAGGCGGAGGCAGGCGCGACCAGGTGGCAGGACCAGTTCTACTGCAACATAGGCCTGCTATTCCGGGCGTGCAGTTCAACAGCGCCGGTGAGCAACTGGCTGTTCCAACAGCCGCTGGCCCGCCTGCCTATGGAGTGGGTGGCCCAGATGGATCGCCAGCGAGAGCTGCCCCGCTTCCACCGCCAGACTTTCCTGAGCCAATACCATCGTCGGTCGTCCAGTCATGCTCCGGACCGCACCGTCGTCTACTACCCCGGCTGCTACGTCAACTTCACCGACCCGGAGTTGGGCACGGCCGTCGTTTCCATTCTGGAGCGCAATGGATACGAAGTGCTGGTGCCGAAACACCTCTGCTGCGGGGTGGCCTGCTTCCCCTATGGGGCCAAGGAGCTCGCCAGCCGGTATGCGCGTCGGGCTCTCAGCGTCTTTGGACCGCTGGCACGCGGGGGACATACCATCTTGGTTAGCTGCCCCAGCTGCGGAATGGCGCTGGAGCGCGATTTCCCCTACTTGTTGCCCGACAATGATGACGCGCAGCTGGTGGCAGAGCGGACCCAGGATGTCAGCGATTTCCTGTGGGATCTGCACGAGCGGGGCGAATTGAGCACCGATCTCGGCCGGCTGGACCTGCGGATAGGCTACCACACGCCCTGCCACACGCGCGTGCGCGGCCTCGGTCCGGAGAACCTGCGGTTGCTGGGCCTCGTCCCGGGGATCGAGGCCACTGATATCGACCGCGGATGCTGCGGGCTGGCCGGCTCCTTCGGCATGCGCCGTCCACACCGTGTGCAGTCCCACGAGATTGGGCGTTATCTGTTCCAGGAGCTGCGGTCACCGGACTATGACCTCGGCATCACCAACTGCGCTGGCTGCGAGATGCAGATGCGAGCGGGATCCGGGCGTGAGGTCGTGCATCCGCTCAAGCTTCTGTGGCAGGCCTATTCCAAGTCATCGCTATGACCGACACAATGCTCGTCGTTGACTTTGCCGCGTGCACCGGCTGTCGAAACTGCGAGATGGCCTGCTCAGTGTCCCATATGCGAGCCTGTAACCCGAGCAAATCCGCAGTGCGCGTCGTCAAGCTGGAACGCGAGGGGCTGGACGTGCCCGTCGTTTGCCAGCAGTGCGAAGACCCGACGTGTGCCAGCATCTGCCCCGTGGAGGCCATCTCGCGCCACCCAACCACCGGTGCCGTCATCGTCGATTTCGACCTCTGTGTGGGATGCCGCATGTGCATCGTGGCCTGCCCCTTCGGTGCGCTCACCTTCGACAGCGACCTTCGCCAGCCCATCAAGTGCGATCTGTGTGGTGGTGCTGAACCCTGGTGCGTGCGCTTCTGCGAGCCCGGGGCCCTCACCTGCGGCTCACCTGCCGCGGTTAGCCTGACCAGGAAGCGTGCCGCGGGTCGGCGCCTGGTCGATGGGATCACGCCCCCGACCGGGGAGGGGCCGTCGGCAGCAAGGGGTAAGCACGCATGAAGGTCCATCTGAAGGTCTTCCTGCCGGCCCTCCCGGAGGCGATAGGCCGGAAAGAGCTGGACGTGGACCTCGCTGGGGAGACGGTCAACGACCTGATTGATCACCTGGTGGCGAAGTACGGCCGTAAGGCCCGGCAGGCCCTCTACAACCAAGACGGTCGGCTGGACCCCGTAATCCAGATCCTGCACAACGGGAGGGAGTGGGTAACCCACGACCGGCTCGACACAGTCCTGCAGGATGGTGACAGCCTGATACTCATGCTCATGCTCGCCGGGGGGTAGCCAGATAGTCGCCTCCACGGTCGTAGTAGCCTCGACGGTTTTTGCAGCGGCCCTGCAGTCCGTCCCTCCGGGATCCGCCGATAGGCGCGTGTTGACGATGCAGGTGGGCTGGTTTCTTTCTCTGGCGTGAGTATCCTGAGATTCGGCTGACGCGAGCGCAAAGGACACGCTGCTCGAGAGCCTCAGCCGTATCACGCGTATGGGCGCAGTTGCCCGGACAGTGTCTGGTTGCGGACCAGAAGGGTGCAGGTTCAACTCCTGCCGAGGGTACTCAACCCCATCTGGAATTGCCTACCAGGTGGGTGGCATCGGCTGTCGCGCCGTTCATACCTATTCGGGCGAACGCCGTTCTCCCTTGGGAGCCGAGCTGTCGACTGCGGGCAGCTCACCGCTCCGGCAGCCCGAACTGTTCGCGTTCTTCCGGGGTCAGTTCACTGGTAACACAACACTGCCTGGCATACACCATCAGCTTTTCAGTCGATTGCCACGCCCGTCGCACGACTGGGGGGTTGAAATAGCCGCCGGCGATGATGTAGTTGCCGTCGGGCGACCAGTTCACGCTGTACACAGCGTCGGGCGCTCTGAACCCGAGAACGACCTCACCGGTCGTGGCGTCCCATACCTTCACCTCGCCGCTCTCATCGCCTGAAGCAATCCGCATCCCGTTGGGTGACCACGTCGTGTGCCAAACATCGTCCGCGTGCGCAACGAATACAAGCTGCTCGTCTCCGGTGATCGCGTCGAAGACCTTGACCATACCCCCCTTCTGGTAGAATGCGATCCGCTCGCCGTCTGGTGACCACTCCGCATTGAGGCCAACATAATGACCAAATGCCTCCAGCACCCTGCCTGTGGCGGTGTCCCATACCAGGGGCCCCAAATTTCCTACGACGATGCGATCCCCTTCAGGGGACCACGACAACCGATGTACCCAATCCCCTGTGCCGAAGCTGCTCAGGAGCTCACCTGTCGCGGTATCGTATATTCGAATCACGTTGTCGGGGAC
>JASFVG010000262.1:0-6689 GCA_050049955.1 Anaerolineae bacterium
CATTGGAGCGGGTGCGGAGAGAGTGGCCGTGGGTGGGCGGGATGATCCTCGAGAACTATCAGCCGCGATCATCGCGGGAGGGAACCTCGATCTCGGCAGCCGCAGCGGGTGCGGCTAGTGACCCTCGGTGGGGCTTCTCGTTGGTGGGACCGGATGGCTCACCACGGCCGGTCTACCTGGCGCTGGCCGATTGGGCGGCTTCTTTGCCGGACGCCGCGCCAGTAGGCGGCTACGAGGTGGAGAACCGTTGGGCGACCTACGAGGGGGAGTGGCGCGTGGGAGCGCTGGGGGCGGGTGTGGGCCGGCCGATCGGCGATCGGGCGACCTTCCGCTTCGAAGGGACGCGCGTCGCGCTGACTGCTCGTCGGGGACCGCACCGGGCCTTCTTCTATGTCGAGGTGGATGGGAAGCCAGCGAATGCCCTGCCGCGCGACGAGACTGGGCGCGCTTACGTGGTGCTGTATGATGAGGTGCCGAGGCTTGTGACTGTCCCACTGGCGACCGGGCTGGAGCCAGGTGTTCACAGCGTCGAAGTCGTGGCGGAGGGTGGTCAGGGCCAATGGCCGCTGGTCGACTGGCGAGTTGGCGCTGAGCCGGTGAGAGGCGGCACGAGCTGGATAGTGGCTGCCCTGGCCGCGGCAGTCCTGATCCTGGGAGCACTCCTGTTCCGGGAGGGGCGGCGCATCGACTGGGGCGCCCTGCGGTCGTCGTTCCTCGCCAGAGCTGAATGGGTGCAGGACACGAGTGTTGTCGCGCTGACCGGCCTCTTGTGGGCGGCCGCCGCTGTCAGCTGGGGCCACAACCTTCAGGCAAGCGACTGCTCTTGGGCCCGCCTAGCGTGCCTGGTGGTGAGCCTTCTGGCTGTGCCGGTTCTTGGCTTCCTGCTTTCGCTGAGACTGGACCTAGGCCTGGCCCTGATAGCGCTATTGGCCCCGTTCTATCTGATCCCCGGAACGATGTTCTATGGGGCGCTGGGGATTCCGGAGGTGCTGATCGCGCTGTGCGTGGTCGCGTATGGCATCTTCAGAGTGGCACGCCCCGGATCAATCCGATCCACAGGCGACACCAGTGCCCTGGGTCGCGGAGCCACGTGCGAAGGGCGCCGCCAGCCTCGAGGCATTGATCTGGCGGTAGCGCTGCTGGTGCTGGCTGCGATGGTGTCGAGCATGGCCGCGGCCGATCGCCTGGCTGCCCTGTTCGAACTGCGAACTGTGATCCTGCTGCCGGCGCTCTTCTACGTCCTGCTGCGTTGGGTCCCTCTCGACGGAAGCGCCTGGCAGCGAATCGTGGGTGGATTCATGCTGGGGGGGGTCGGGGTGGCGCTGGTGGGGCTGGGGCAATGGGTGATGGTGCAGAACTTGGTGATTGCCGAAGGTGGCCTGCCGCGCTTGCAGAGCGTGTACCCCTCTCCGAACAACCTGGGGCTATACCTGGGGCGCGTCTGGCCGCTGCTTGTCGCAGGTGTCCTGTGGGGGGAACGAGGTCGACGGCGTGGATTCTTCGCACTGGCGCTGGCTCCGGTGACTCTGGCTCTCGTGCTCAGCTTTTCGCGGGGGGCGCTGCTCATAGCGTTGCCAGCAGCGGTACTGGTGATGGGGGCTCTAGCCGGCGGCCGGTACCGGGTAGCGGCAATGGCGTTCGTGCTAACGGTAGCCGTGGCGCTGATCCCCCTCCTACGGCTCCCGCGCTTTGCCTCCCTGCTCGACCTGGAGCAGGGAAGCACATTCTTCAGGCTGAAGCTATGGCGCAGCTGCCTGCGCATGATCCGGGAACACCCTATCTTCGGCGTTGGACCGGGCAACTTCCTGCAGGCCTACCGCACCCGGTACATCCTGCCTGCGGCCTGGGAGGAGTTCAGCCTGGAGCATCCCCACAACGTCTATCTGGATCACTGGACGCGGCTGGGGCTAGCGGGCGTTGTGGCGGGCCTGATGGGGCAGATCGCCTTTTGGCGCGGACTCGGTCGGGGACTAAGGGGCGACCCGTTGGGGCTGGGACTGGCGGGCAGCATGGCAGCGCTGCTGGTGCACGGGCTGGTGGACAATGCGCTGTTCTTCCCGGACCTCGCACTGGCGTTCTTCCTGATGTTGGGACTGTCGATCGCACGTCAGGAGCCAACGAACGAGGGCTGACGGACAGGCTGTGCCGGCAGTCAGCACTTGGGGTCACAGATGGGCCTGCAGCAGGCTGAGGATATCTTCCAGCGGCGCGACGTCGTCCTGATCGAACTGAGCCAGCTTTGCTGAGTCGATATCTAGCACAGCGACAACATCCTCGCCCTTGATCACGGGGAGCGCAATCTCGCTCTTGGAGCGGGCGTCGCAGGCGATGTGGCCCGGGAACTGCTCAACGTCCGGAACGACGACCGGCTGGCCGGTGCGCGCGCAGTGAAGGCAGACCCCGCTGCCTTCGAGGACCTGGCATGCAAGGGGTCCCTGGTAGGGGCCCACGCGGAGTCGGCCATCCGTATCGACGAAGTAGAAGCCAGTCCAGAAGTGGTGTGGCATCTTGTGGTGTAGCACGGCGCACACGGTCGCCATCGCGGCCACCAGGTCGGGTGATTCGTTTATGAGGTCCTGCAGTTGCTCGTAAACGCGCTCGTAGCGTCCGCGTCGCCGCTTGTCTATCATGGCACTATCCTCTCCTCAGCGACGAGGCCTCGTCTACCAGAAGCTGGAGAAGCTGCCCCCGCTGGGGGCCAGAGCAGCAGGTATCGAGCCGCCAGCGCAGGTAGTCCCAGTCGATCGTCGGCAGGTTGGCCAGCATAGCCTGAACGTCCTCCCAATCGTGCTTGCCCTGCTCTGGGCCGCGTCGCCAGATCGCCTTGAGAAGGATGTTGTCCTCGGGCGGGATGACAGGGGCGCTCACGCCGGCGATTCCATGATGGGTGCGCCGTGAGATCATTTCCTCGTCGAGGTCGATGTCGTACGACAAGCTCGCGGTACGCTGAGAAAGTCCGGCCAGGATATCGATGCCAGGCAGCGTGATGCCGGGCACCCTCGCGCCGAGGTTCCCCGCGTCGTCGTCACCCCATACCGCTCCCTCGGGAAACAGGGTTGCGAGCCGCTCGCCCGCTGAGGCGGGCACCAAGATGTCGACGTCGGTCACGAGACGGCCACTACCGTAGGCCGCTGCGGCCGCCCCGGCGAACACTGCCCATTCGACGCCAGCACTGTCGAGCCTCGCGCCGACCTCGGATAGTGCCACCTCTGCCGAGGATTTGACCATCGGCGATCCCATTCTAGATTTAGCGAGACGCCCCTCCCACACACGCGGAGGGGCGTCGTCTCGGCCAATCCACCGGATGGGGCCGTCCTGCCATTGGCCCGCGCCCCGCTTCTTCAGGTGGCGAACCGTCTGGGCTGCTGGTGCCAGGGCCTGGCCTACCCGCGTTCAGCGTGTCAGGCGGCTCTGGGACCTGTCACTGACAGACGCCTACCGTGGCGCGGGGCTTTGTCACTTGATTGGTCTCAATCGCAGGCGGGGAGGCTACAGAAGCGAGCATCCTCCATCCGGAAGCCCAGACCCTGCATCGCCGCGATCAAGGCCTCCTGGTCCGCGTCCTCTTCGACCCGGATGGTCACCAGGTACTCTGTGGGGTCCTCACCCATAATGGTGCTCAGCGCCGTGATGTTGACGCCCATCTCGGCGATGATACCCGTGATCTTGGCGAGCATCCCCTTCTCATTTGGAACGTACATGCTGAGCCGGACGCCCTCCTCCCGCCCTCCCAGCATCTCCATGAAGGTCTTGAAGAGGTCCGTCTCGGTGATGATGCCCACAACCTTGCCGTCGCGGAGAACGGGAAGGCCGCCAATCCTGTTGTCGGCCATCACGCGGGCAGCCTCCTCTAGGGGGGTGTCCTCAGTGACTGTGACGACGTCCTTGGTCATCACCTCCGTCATCTTGATCTTTGCCAGCAGATAGGGAATCTCGAAGACGCTCAGCGACGTAGCTGGCGACGGAGAGACTTTCAGCAGATCAAGCTCGGAGACGATGCCGACCATATTGCCGTGCTTGTCGACGACGGGGAGGCGCCGGACACCCTCACTGTGCATGAGGCGCAGCGCTTCCTCAACGCCGACGTTGTCGCGCACCGTGACAGGCGGTTTGCTCATACGGTCTTTCACTAGCATTGCGAACCTCCTTGGTATTGGGACGGAATGACATAACCTAAAGCGCTGTCTACATTATACCGCGATACCGGGGAAAGCACCAGCTAACACAGCCCCTGGCGTCGGGACTATCTGGCAGCTGCCCGATTGCGAAGAGCGCCCAGATGCTATAGCCGGCTCCAGACCGCGGATGCCAGCTCCCGGGAGCCGGCTGTGATGGCCTCCTCATCGAGGGTCAACAGCACGCGATCGCGCATCAGCACCCGACCGGCGCAGACCGTGCTGGTGATCATTGAAGCCTCGACGCCGAACAGTATGTGCCAGGGGAGATTCCCCGCGGAGAGGGGTGTCGTGGGCTGGTAGTCGAGGAAGACCAGGTCAGCCATGGCACCCTCGCAGAGCTCACCCAAGCGCTGTTCAGGCCAGAACATCTGGGCCAGCCGGGCGTTGTTTGCGTAGGCCAAGTCCATCACGACGTCGCCCGGCATCGCCTGGGGGTTGCTTCGCGCCAACTTGTGCATGAAGTAGGCCGCCTTCATCTCGGCGAACATCTGGTTGGAGAAGCCGTCGTTTCCCAGCCCCACATTGACGCCAGCATGGAGCATCTTCTCGACTGGGGCCACACCCACGGCGTTGTTCATGTTCGAGCGAGGCTGATGGGTCACCCAAGTCCCGGTTTCCGCGAGTCGTTCGATCTCGCCCTCGTCGACGTGGACGCAATGGACGGCAATGCTCCTTGGGCCGAGAATCCCGGCGTCAGCAAGGCGGTGGACAACCCGTTTCCCGCTCTTACTCAATGAGTCCTCCTGATCGGAGATACCCTCGGCCACGTGGACGTGGAAGCCGAGATTCGGCTCTAGCGCCGCGGCGGCGCAGTCGGCGAGGGTCCTTTCGGACAGGGTAAGGGAGGCATGGAGGCCAAAGCTGGCGGCGATCAAAGAGCTGGGGTTTGAGGTTTGCGACCTGCCAAAACGGACGTTCTCCTCGATTCCAGCGAGGGCGCGTTCGGGGCCGTCGCGATCAGTGACCTCGTAGCATAGGCTGGCGCGCAGACCAGCGGCGTTCACCGCCTCGGCGATGACGTCGAGACTGCCCTCGATGGCATTGGGACTGGCGTGGTGGTCGATAAGGGTCGTCGTGCCGTGCCGTATGGCGTC
Source organism: Anaerolineae bacterium (assembly GCA_050049955.1). Lineage (GTDB taxonomy): Bacteria > Chloroflexota > Anaerolineae > B4-G1 > B4-G1 > SKLM01. The sequence continues at coordinate 5,273 of JASFVG010000262.1, forward strand.
GACCAAGCAAACCAGCGCGGAGTAGCGCACGTCGTCCAGCGAGAGGGCCTTGTCAAGCTTCCACCACAGCTGCTGCAGAATCTGCGGGAAACTCTGGGGTGGCTCGCCCGGAATACTCATGCCGCGAGCAAAGGCGCCGTAGAAGTGCGTGTGGGCGCAGATCGAGGCCGGAAGCACAAGCTGCCCCCGGGCGTCCCAGCGCTCGGCATCGGGGAAGCCCGTGCTCAGCTTCGCCGTCGTGCCCAGCGCGGCGATGCGGTTGCCCTCGACCAGCAGGGCGCCGTCTTCGATAAGCCGGGGCTCGCTGCCTAAGGTGGCAAGGCGTGCGTGTGTAACGAGCATGTCTCCTCCTTGTCTACTATTCTCTCTGCCCTGCCTCCTGGGGGACCCGAGGTCAAGGGTTCTTGCCGCAGAGTTGACCGCCACATGTCGGATCAAATCAGGCCCAGCCACTGCGTCCGCCGGCAAGCGGAGCCTGGTAGAGATCCGGGGTGCCCAGGTGGTCAGGGAGGTGCGCGGGCCATGGCCGACAAGACCCAAGCCCGCACTTTCCCCATCGGAAGCCGTGGTTGACCGCAATCGCCGCCCGGGCCAGGGACCAGGACGTAGGTCTCCCGACGGGCGGAGAAGGCCCTAACTGGCCATGGGGGGGCAGCAGCGGCCGAGAAGGGCTTCCCATCGTCCTATTCACTATTCTTGGGCGATCTGCAACGAGTATACGCCAGTGGCAGGTGGTTGTCAAACGGCTTCCTTGTGGTAAACTTGCCGCGTGACCCAGATCTACGGAATGTGGTGGGAACCCAACCGCGCACCAGGCCCGCGATGGGGAACGCTCGCCCGGCCCGCCGACAGACCTCTACGGAGTCCCGAATGACCTTGATTGTTGACGCTCACGAAGACATCGCCTGGAACATGGTCGTCCTGGGGCGGGACATAAGACGCAGTGCTATGGAGACTCGACGCCTGGAACTGGGCGGCGAGGTACCTGAGCGGAACGGAATCTGCATGGTGGGTCTGCCCGAGCTACTCCAGGGGAAGGTAGCGGTTGTCTTTGGCACGGTCTATGCGCCACCGGCGCGGCGTGGCACGGAACGGGGACCCCATGTCTATTCGACTCCCGCCGAGGCTCACGTGCTCGGGCAGGAGCAGCTTGATGTCTACCATCGGCTGGCCGACGAGGAGGAGCAGATCGATCTGGTTGGCAGCCTGGATGATCTGGAAGCGGTCCTGGAGAGGTGGAGTGACGGTTCGCCGCGAGTGGGCATTGTACCGCTCATGGAGGGGGCCGATCCGATTCGGGAGCCCAGCGAGGCGGAGATGTGGTTCGAGCGGGGCGTGCGCATCGTGGGTCTCTCGTGGAAGGCCGGGACGCGGTACGCTGGGGGGGATGGATCGCTGGGCCCGCTCACAGACTCGG
>JASFVG010000263.1:0-6543 GCA_050049955.1 Anaerolineae bacterium
ACGCTGCGCCAGACCCAGTCGCCGGGAGGAGGGTTCTCCTCGTAGGCGAGGATCTTGTCGACGACGACTGCGGTCTCGGCAGGGCTGGAGACGGGAAGACGCCCAATGCGCATATCGGGTAGGATGTCGTCCCCAGTGATGGCAACGTAGCGATTGTCGGCAGCTACTTCCCCAAGATCCCGGTCAATATAGAGCATGTAGGGCGGCACGTAGTTGGGCTCGGTGGATGCGTAGCCCCGATAGTCGAAGTGGCCGTTGCCGATCAGGAGCACGAAGCTGGGTGCAGGAGGCACCCAATGCTCATAGGTGTGGGCCAGAAAGCGCTGGATGGCCTCCGGGTCGAATACTCCGTAGCCGAACTCGTCGTACACGTTCTGGACGTCTACGACGACGCTGCGCAATCCCTTGGCGGCGCGGTAGTCGGCCAAGGGCAGCACCTCGGTGATGAAGTCGGCGTGGGAGATGGCGATGTAGTCGGCGCCGTTGCCGTCGCCGCGGAGAGCTGAAGGTCCGTCGCGCCGGATGCTGGCAGGGCTCAGACGCCGGGCCGGCGTCAGTGCCAGGTAGCGGGTGGGCTGAGCAACTGCGTCCTCGAAGGTGAGGGTGTAGCTACCACTGGCGCCCAGGAGCGTTGTGCTCAGGATGCGAGCCGGCTTCAAAGGGTCGGAAACGTCGAACAGGTCGACGTCAGGGCTAGAGAAACCGCCCGCTCGATAGCACCAGATTCCCGCCTCGTCGCCGGTGAAGGCCAGGACATCGTCCTGTGCCTCGTAGGCAGTGCGGAGGTCGATGTCGAACCAATTGACGAAGAAGGCATCGTATCCCAGGCCGGTGTCGTTAGGAGCGGTGATGGTGATGATGTTTGTCCCCGCCTGGAGATGGGAGGAGGGGAAGCTGACCTCGCTGACGTGGTCCTCGAACCCATCCCACCAGATGTCGTCTACTGCGTGACCGTTCAGGAACACCTGGGCATGATGGTCGGGGTCGACGGCATTGCTATAGAGACGCCCGTGGAGATCTGTCCGTAGCGTGGCCGAGTAGGACTCTGCGGCAGGGTGGGGAAGGGTGAAGGTAACAGCCTGGGTTGGCTCCCCCGGGGCTAGCACCTGCTTCCACCACCAGTTGTCCTCCTCAGGCGTCATGCGGAGGCGCGGGTTCCGGTCGCGATTCTCCTCCAGGTGGCGAGTGGACGCGAAGAAGGTGGGGGCAGGCGCCGTCCCCGACGGCGTGCCGGCCTTGCCGCCCATCCGCAGACCGTCCTGCTTGCCGTATGTAAGCCAGTAGACGTTTGTGCCGGTGAACCTGGTGTCGAGTCCCTCACCGTAGAACAGGACGGCGTTGCCGGGGTCAAAGCTGGCGTCGTCTCCTCCTTCCACCCAGATCGCGACCTCGGCACCGGAGCTGAAGAGCTGGAGGGTGGCCGGGTCGATGCCGGGGCCTACGTCGACGGGCACGCCGGCCGCGAGCAGATCGGCGTACCTGACCTGGTACAACCCGGTCTCGAGCACGTGAAGCTTGTAGGCCGGTGGGTCCAAGTACAGGCAGTCGTCCTGAGGCTGACACAGCACGGTGGGCAGTTCTGTGTAGCAATTGCGTTCATCACCCAAACCCCCGCCCATTGAGGCGGAAACAGCGCGAGGCAGCCACAAAGAACCTAGGATCAGCACTAGCCAAGGGATGACGCGAGCGGGAAGACGTGGACAGACTAGGGTCATGCGCGAGGGGCTATGGGCTCGCCGACAGCGCCAAAGGGGCATGTGAATCAGCGCGCAATCATCCAACAACGGGCTCCTGCTCGTGGAACCTGGGCGGCGGTTCGAAACCGACGGAGCGGACGCGCACGGTTACAGGGGACCGGAGAGACCTGGTTTCCACGCCGGTCGGGAGCCAAGGACGGGGTCGCCCAGCAGAAGGGGCCACTCCAGCCGAAGGTCACCGCCGATTTGCGGCTTTGCCGCGGGTGTGCAATCGACGCACCAGCTCATACCCGCCGACGGACGCGGCCAGCAAACAGAGCGCGCTTATCGCTGCGGCAGCAAGAGGGCGCCGGACGGACGGGTAGAGCAGGGTGCCCACCAGGTCGAGCGGCATGGTGAGGCCACCGACGGGAGCGGTGCGGACCTGGGTGGCGACGGGCGCCGTGGCGTTGTTCTCCGGGTTGGACTCCCTGGCCGACGTGAAGATGACGGCCCTGTTGGTCACCGTGTAGACGCCCTGGCGGTAGCCGCGCACCCGGGCCGTGATCGTGATGGTGCCGCCCTCGCCGGCGGCCAGGTCGGCGACATCCCAGACGAACTGCGTGCCGACTCGTGGGGTGATGACGGCGCCACTGGACACGACCACGGGGTCCGTCAGGAGATCCGGGAGTGTGTCGCTGACGACGACGTTGTGGGCCGTGGCCGGCCCGGCGTTGGTGTAGGTGAGAGTGTAGGTCAGGATGTCCCCGGTGAACGGAGCCCCGTCAGGCTCCGGCTCGACGGTCTTGGTGATGCCGAGGTCGACAGGGATGGTGTTCAGGGGCATGGCCGGGTCGCCGAAAAGGAGGTAGGTCTCGATGAGATCGCGGTTGACGAAAGCCAGCGGATCGGGGCTGTCGTAAAGGAACACCTTCCCGAAGGTAGCAGCCTCGCCGACGGCCCTGATGTCCTCGTGGAAGACGGCCAGGTAGAAGCCCTTGTGGAGGAAATCGTGGCCCACGGTGGTGCCCCAGCCCGTGGGAGACCAGCTGGCGACGGCGCCCTTGCCGGGGGCGCGGACGATGCTCTCCCCAAGGGTGGCGAAGTCAGACTCGGGCGTCTGCGGGTAGACGAAGAAGCCCTCCTGACAGGTCATGGGCAGGATCACGGGGAGGGTCGGGGTACTGGCCAGCGAGGGGATATCGTCCACGTGGAAGAGCTCCTCCGCGGCCCAGAATATCCCGGCGCCATGGCCCACGTAGTTGACCAGAAGCCGGCCCTCCCCCATGGCGGCCTTGATGTCGCCCGTGGCGGTGCCCACGTTCTGATAGTAGGACGGCTGGGGGCGCGGAGGAGGATGTTGGATGTAGTAGGGCGGCTGGAGAGCGACCGGGTTGTTGGGACTGGGATCGTAGTAGACTTTCTGGGGGGTGTAGGGAGAAGGCAGATACTGCACCGGGATGGGGGGCGTCAGGCTGCTGGGCAGGTAGTCACTCGAGATGACGTCGGCGTAGTCCCAGAAAGCGCCCGCGTCGTCCGGCTGGTTATCCGCCACGAAGAGCACCTGGCTGTTCCAGCCGCCAGCGCCCGCAGGGGGGGGAACCGCCTCATAGTCAAGGATCTTGGACACCATAGCCTGGGCGTCGGCCGGGGTGTTGGCGGGGAGGCGCCCGATGTGCATGCGGGGCAGGCAGTCATTTCCCACGAAGGTGCAGACGTAGCGGTTGTCGGAAGCGGTCTCCCCCAGGACGCGATCGATCTCACCGGCCATCCAGGGCGGGAGGAAGTTGGCCTTGCCGTAGCCGGCGTTGTCCTTGTAGTCGTAGTGACCGTCACCGACCAGCACGACGTATTGCCACGGGTCACTGGCAGGATCATAGGCGTGGGCGAGGAAATCGCGGATCCCGCGAACGTCGAGGACGCCGTAGCTGAACTCGTCATAGGCGTCCTGCACGTCCGCAATCAGGGCGGTCATACCCTGGGCGGCACGGTGGTCGGCCACGGGCACGACGTCGGTGTAGAAGTCCGCGTGGGTGACGATGATATAGTCGGTTCCGGGAGCGGTTCCCTGCAGATCCGAGGGGGTATCGAGTTCGATGCCCGTGGGGCTGAGACGCTGGGCAGGGGCGAGGGCCCAATACTCGCGGTGGCCCATCGCATCGCTGAACTCCAGGGTGTAGTCGCCAGGGGCGCCCGACGTCGCAACGTTGGCGATCCGCTCGACGCTAACTTGATCGGTGACATCGAAGACCTGCAGGCCCAGGTCGGCGGAGAAGTCGCTGACGTGGTAGTCCCAGGTCTGGGTCCCCTCACGCCCGAAGAAATGGAGTTGATCGCCCTGCACCACGTACGTGCGCCGATAGTCGACCTCGAGCCAGTCGACCCGCACTATGTCGAACGCCGTGTTGCCCGCGACGCCCCAGCACTCGACCTCGACCGCGTTGCCCCCCTCGAGCAGATGCGCGGAGTCGAAGCGACTGTCGAAGAAGTGTCCTGTCTCTCCGACCCACCCAGCCTCGTCGACCTGGTGGCCGTTCACGTACAGCTTGCAGTGGTGTCCCTCCTCACTGGCACCATAAAGCTGTACCCTGATGCTGGCTGTGTAGGAACCGGAGGCCAGGTTATGGAGCTGCAGGTCAACCGGGGGCGTCGTCCACGACACGAGAGGTAGAGGTGCAAGGGGATCATTCCACCCGACGGATGTGCCCCAGTACCAGCGATCTTGGTGATCGTCCCCGGGCATCCGGCTGAAGTAGGAGGGGTTGTCCTCAGCGTGAACGGTGGATGTGAACCAAGGTGCGACCGAGGGTGTCAATGAGGGAGTGCCGTCGCGCTGCCCCATTCGGGCACCCTGGCCGGTCTGGCCGTAGGTTAGCCAATATACGTTGGTGGTCGTATACCTGGTGTCCCAGGCACGGCCGTAGAACAGCAGGACATCGCCGGCGCCGAAGCTGCCATCACCCTCACCCTCAACGTGGATGGCCACCTCCTGCCCCTGATTGAAGAGCTGGAAGGTGCGAGGATCCGGGTTGGCGTCGAGGACACCAGCGTCGTTCAAGTCAGTGAAGTCCAGTGAATAGATGCCGTCCTGATCCACGAAGATCTTATACCCGGGTACGGGTGGAACCCAGGGCCCGGCCTCGACTGCCGCCTGCGCCGCCGGGGGAGTGCCTGGCTCCTGCCACTGCTGGGCGGAATCGATATTGAGCAGACTGCTGCGCAGGGTAGGCTCGAGTTCGCCGCGCTCGATATCGGTTGGTCCCGGGGGCGGTGACCACCTAGGACGGTACGAGAAAGCCACTTCGATGACCATGCGCTGGACCATGCGAAGCTGGCGGGAAATCGGGTTATACTGAAACGGATGCATCTCAAGGCGGGCGACTCGCTGCCGACCACGGGAGGCGACCTCGACGACTCGTGCGAGGGGACCGGGATAGAAGGCTTCGACGCCGAAGACGGCATCGTCCTCGACATACTCAAAGTCCCTGCAGCAACTTGGCAAGTCCGCCTGCCCAGCAGCTGGCAGGAAAGGGGCCAGGTCCTGAGCCCAGCGCGGGTTGGGTGGGATACGGTACTGGCCGGGCAGAAGCCGCTCGTCTGACTCAAGGACGCGCAGCTCCACCTCACTGCCCGGAGGTACGGCCAGAACCACGCCCCTTACAGGCAGCTGCGGGAGGCCCTCGCCCGCCGAGAGCGAGCAGCCTGGGGCAGTGAGGCGATCGTAGGTGACGCCGTCGAGAATGAGCTCGTGCGACTGGTAGGAGGGCACCTGCAGCTCGAGGACGACACCGCTGGCATCCGACTTGATGAGCTCAATGCCCGGGCCGAACGGCTGCATCGACAAACCCCCGCCGACCCGTGGGGCCTCCGCGTGCGACCCGCCTGCGCCCAAGGCGGTCACTGCAAGGGAAAACGCGACGCACGCTCCAAGCGCAACGATTCTGAACTGCGATGACTGCATCTCTAACACCCCCAACCGGCCCTCTTCGCGGGATCCGGCGCCCCGGAGACGCGGATCCTGCGCCGGGGCTCTCAGCAAACCTCCGAACTGCAAAGGGAACGGGCGACCCGGAGCACGCCCCTTCGGCCCCTGGCAAACAACCGATAGGCCCGGGCACCAACATAGGGAGGCCTGCCCCACAGCAAGCGGGCGACCAAACCGGGAAGGCCTCGGCACACGGCCACGTCCGTGCCTGCCCTCTGTACCGCGGTGACCTTGCCCAGCACTTGGTCACGCCGCAAGGGTGGATCGGGCATCAAGTGAGCGTCGCCCTTCACTGTCAGCGCGTCTGCGCTATCAAGCGGTGCAGCCACAACGCGGTGGACTAGAAGCCTCTCGCCCTGCCGAACAAGAACGACGTCGCCGGCTCTCACTCCACGCGCCTCAGCGGGCTCTACCACCAGGATATCCCCGCTCCTGATGAAGGGACGCATGCTGTCGCCGCTGGCCTGGAACCGCAGGGCTGACCCACGCTCCAGGATTTCCTCGCTCAGACGACAGAAATCCGCACGCTGGCAGTCTACGGAATCCATCAGTCTAGACCCACGTGCCGTACAAGACGGACAACGTCCTGCGTAGGTACGAACCCGAGATCATAGCTTCGGACACTCCTTCCCATCTCCGAACAGAAGTCGAGGGTATACTGCATAGGTGCGCTGTCGAAGAAGACGGAGAAGGCCTGCGAAAGGAGCCCCTCGACGGCGCTGACCCTTCCCCTCGGAGAGGCGGAATTGGAGTCGGCACGGCCTATGAAGAATACGCTGGTCAAGGGCACGCCTCCAGGGAGTGCTCGCCTATCCGGCCCTGTCCAGGGCGTTCCATAGACAAGGTACCGGCCGCCAACGTGCCTCACGACAAGGCATTCGT
>JASFVG010000264.1:0-6530 GCA_050049955.1 Anaerolineae bacterium
TTCACCTGGTCGATCGAGGATCTTACTGTCCTGTCAAACATTGGGAAGGCATCGCCCAACCGCTGCCCAGCTGTCGCCTGGGGAGCGTGCAGAATCTGTCTCGCTGCCCGGTTGACAAGCGTTATGTGGTCGGCGTTGTCGAGCGCGACGACACCGCTGGCGATCGAGGAGAAAACCGCGTCCATCAAGGACTTGGCGCTGGCCGTGCTCTCGAAGAGCCGCGCGTTCTCTATCGCAATCGCGGCGTAGTCCACCAGTGTCGACAGGAGGAGAACGTCCTGCTGTGAGAAGGCGTCCTTCGACTCCCGATTTGACAGGCCAAGCAGCCCAATCACCCGATCCGGAACCTGGAGCGGCATATACAGCAGCGCTTCCGATTGCCAGCCGGGCGTGATCTGTGCCTGGTCGCCCGTCACCAGCACCGGACGCGCAGTATCCACGGCACGGCCCGCCGCCACTCCGTCCAGGGTGATCCTGAAATCCTCGGGGAACTCAACGGACAGGTTCTTCGAAGCGCGCAGGTAAAGCTCTTGACTGTCCTCGTCTCGAAGCAGGAGTATGCTCTCCTGGGCGTTTGTCAGATGCACGGCGACCTCGGTCAGCCGCTTGAGTACCACATCCAGGTCGAGGAGGGAGGTCGTCAGCCTGCCGATGACGTGCACCGCGTTCAGTTCCTGCTGCTGGCGCTGCAGCGTCTGGGTCGTCTCGAGTAGGCGCTGAGTCAGTCTGTTCCTTTCTCGGATCGCGCTTTTGCTCACCAACGCGCGGTCGACAGCGCCCCTCAACGCCTTGGCGTCCAGGGGCTTGCTCAGGTAGTCGCACGCGCCCCACTGGAATGCAACGACGGCCTGACCCGCCGACTCGTGCTCAGTCACAACGATGATCGGCGCGTCCTCGATCGCCTCCCGGAGCGCGGACAGCCCTCGCAGGCCCTCCTCACCTGGCAGAACCGCCGTGAAGACGACGATGTCAGGCTTCCTCTCCAGGGCCAACCGAAGGCCGTCGTCGCCGGTCAGGGCTAGGACGCAGCAGAGCTCATCAACCGGTCGGAGCTCTTCCAGGTGTCGTTGCGTCTCCAGATCGTTGTCGATGACCAGCACGGTCAAGACGGCGTCCAGGTCGACCGTGTCGTGCTGAGGTCCCCTCACGCCATCGATGCCTGAGTCAGCCAAGCAATCCCGCCTCCTCCCGTTTCGATGGTCTCACTTCCCGGCCACGGCCCTCTGCAAGTCTCCCTGCACGGCAAGTCGCAGCTAGGATCCACCGCGGCTGGTCTATCTGACTATACATCATTCGACAATGCAAGTCAAATCAGCGGTGGTCCTGGGGAACGTCGGTGCGACACTCAGGGCAATACCTTGCTCACGGCCCTTCCAGCATCTGATTAGGCGAACAACCAACACCCGGCGTCTCAGTCCGCCATCCCTCAGCCCGCAGCTTCCCTTCACCGGTTGAAGCAATCCGCCACTAGGCGCTCTGCGGTCGGTTAAGCTCGTAGATGATCTGCAGGCCGTGGAGCGTCAGCCAGGGGTCCACCACATCGATGACATCCGTCTCCTTCGCGATGATCTGGGCCAGACCACCGGTAGCGACGATGTGCGTGTTGGGCCCCAACTCCTCCTTGAACCGGGGTACCATACCCTCAACCAGGCCAACGTAGCCAAACAGGAGTCCCGATTGAATGGCGTGCGGCGTGTTGCGCCCGATGACCGACGGCGGGCGACTCAGCTCCACCCGCGGCAGCTTGGCCGTTCGTTCAAACAGTGCCTGGGCAGCGATGCCGATCCCCGGTGCGATTGCTCCGCCGAGGTACTCCCCCTCGGCGGATACGGCGTCGAAGGTTGTCGCTGTACCGAAGTCCACCACACAAGCTGGGGTACCATACAGCACCTTCACTGCCGCCGCATCTACCACCCGGTCCGCACCTACCTGCCGCGGGTCATCGTAGAGGATGCGGACCCCGGTGCGCACCCCGGCGTCGACCACCAGAGGTTCCTGACCCAAGTAACGGCGCGAGACTTCACCAAATACCTGAGTCAGCGGGGGGACCACGCTCGCGATGGTGACCCCGGTCACGTCGTCGAGGCCTCGCCCGCAGTGACGGAACAGCTCCACCATCAGTATTCCGTATTCATCCGGCATCTTCTCGTGGATCGTCCGCACGCGCCACCGCGGACCAAGCACTGCATTCTCGTAGAGCCCGAAAGTGATGTTTGTGTTGCCGATGTCGATTGCTAGCAGCATGGTGTCCTCCTTTGCATGTTTCCCTTCCAGCAAGGCGATGGTTCAACGACAGGGCCGGGCAATCCGATGCCGGCGGGCGGAGGCGCCCACGCTGGCCACCGCCCCAACGAAGGTCTCTTGAGTGCCGTGCGTGACGGCGGTAGCGTCGTCCATGAGATGCGCCCTCCAGAGGGACCGGAAGGCGCAGAGAGGCAAAGAGGAGTGCCAAGCGAGCTTGGCGTCACCGCCTCTTTCTGCCGTCTCGGTCGCCCCAGCGATCCCAGCAGCACGAAAAGCAGTGTCTGTCCGAACCTCAAGATCCAGCTATCGGAGCAGTGCTCACGGCTCCCTGAGTCCGCGGCACAGTCACACAACCATTCTACATTTCCTTGCTGACGTGTCAAGCGCTGGATCACGCCTGCAAGGGTGTTGGTGCTAGCGACAGATGAACGTGGGCACCGGGCTTTCACGCAGCACGCGATCGACCTGGCTACCGAGGAGGACTTCCACCACCGGGCTAGCTCCATAGCCACCCATCAAGATCAGGTCGCAACCTCGGGCCTCGGCTGTCGCAAGGATCGACTCGGCCACGGTGCCTGTCCCCTCCGAACTCTCTAGCACGAACTCGGCATCGATCCCCTGTGCCTCCAGGTATTCTCGGGCGTCATCCGCTGTCGGGGACCCGACACGGTCCCCTTCGACCACCGTCAGGACCACCAGGGGTGTAGCCCAGCGCCCGGAGACGTAGGCGGCGACGAAGAGCGCCTCCCGTGCCTTGGGTGTGCCGTCGAAGGCCAACAGCGCGCGGCCCACATCGGACGGACCACCTGGCACTGTCAGGACTGGCCTGGGACAGCGCCTGATGAGGCTGACCAGACCAGACCCCAGCTTGGCCATCGGCCCAGGTTCCGGGGGGTGGCTCAGGCTCACGATGACCAGGTCTGCCCATCGGGCACGCTCGGATATCCGTCGTTGCACGGGTCCCACATCGAGCGCCACACTTCCCTCCACGCCGGCTTCGCGGCAGCGCCGGCCGAACTCGGCCACCACGACCGCTACGACCGGCTCTTCTTTGGCGTCCTCCGAAGGGACAACGTGGAGGCCCTGAATCCGTGCTCTCTCACGATGCGCCAATAGAAAGGCTTGCTTCAGGGCCGACCAGCCGCTTTCCTCGCCATCGATGGCTACCAAGATGTCCGCGAACAGCCGATCGTCCAGCCGTGCTCCAACAAGCTCTTCTCGCCATTGACCGACTGGTGGCCCCCCATCGAGTTCGGCGGGGGTGACAGTTCCAAGCACCCTCTGGGTCATCCTCCTGAACTGTTGACCTGGTTTCTGGCTGAAGCTAGCAACTAGATCGTCGGCGACCAGTCCGGGGGCAATATCCCATCCTAGCTCCTCCTCCAGGGCAGCTTTGTGTACGGAGAGCCAGATGTAGAGGTCGGTGTCGGTACGCTGGGGAAAGCCGCGAAGGATGCCGCGCTGCCGTATCAGTTCCACCACTGGCAGGTACACTTCATCGTACCAGTGGGCAGCAGCCTCCTCGTAGGGTATGTGTCGCTCCTCCTCAAGGCCCATGAAGTGACGGTGCACCTCTATGTGTTCTTGCAGAACCTCGTACTGCCCTGGCACCGTCACCCCCAGATCTGCCTCGGGCCGAAGTTCGTCGAGATTCGTCTGCTGGAGGAATTCGGCGTGTTCGGCCTTGATAATCAGATCGTCGGGCTCGACGTCGGGGGAAAAGGGGACTCGGGTCGCAACCTCCGTGACGAACGCCTGAATATGCGTTGCGCCGAGTTGTCGGGCAACTGATACCCGGTGGTTGCCGTCCCTGACGAAGTAGGCGTCCCCTACCCCGTAGACCTCGATGGGCGGTACGCCCGTCATACTTGTCATAGCGACCTCTACCCGCGCCCAGCGATCTTTGGAGCTCTGGTGCTTCGGCAGGAAGCTGCGAGTGAAATCCCTGTAGCGGCCTACGCTTCCCACGATCGCATCCAGAGGTATGTCCTCCAGGTATTCCGAGGGCCGTTCGCGGGCGCCCAGCTTCCGTCGAACCTCTTCATAGGAGAGAAGTTCCGTCGAGCGCCCCGTAAGCAGCGCGGCAACGCGCTCCAACCCGGCCTGGAGCCGAGCACGCCGAAAGTCTTCCACCGCCGATGCCAGATTCTCCATATCGAAGTCCTGTTCCTGCTTCTCCTCCGTCGACCGGCTGACAGACTCGATAGGCCCTCTGCGTACATCCCGGGCACGGCTGCCATGGGACCAAGCGCGGTTGCCCATCCTGGACAGCGGCGCGCGGACGATGACACAGCCCGGCGGTGGCTAGGGCCGCCCGAAGTCAGCGATGATGTAGTTCCCCCAGTCTGCCTCAGCAACCCCAATCCCGATTTCGGTTAGCCACGTGGTGAGCAGCGTGCGTCTATGGGGATCGTTGGGCGGCGTCTCATCCATCCACACCTCCACCGCCCGCTGAGGGGATTGGGTCTGAGCCCAGCATTCGGCCCAACCGGTGGCCTTGTACCCGCGACGCGAGATGCGAGTCTTGATATCTGCTCCGTCGGATCCCGTGTGGCTGCACCAGCCCCGCTGGGAGCAGTCGTAGGCATGCGCCTGCGCGGCCTGCTCCAGGTCTGCGTTGTACGCCAGTGGATACAGACCCTGTTGGGCCCGTTCCTGATTGATGAGCGACAGGATCTGTTGAGGCCATGCCATCAGGTCAGCGGGAGGCGCCGCATTCGACGACGTGCGTGTCGGGGACAGCTCCACTGTCGCGGTGATGGGCGCAACCGCAGTGTTACTCACCGTCGGTGACGCGGTAGGCCCCGGCGGTGACGGCTCAACAGTTTCCTGCGTGAGGGTCGGCTCGGGGACGACCGTAGGCGCAGGTTCGACGGCGGTGACGGGGCCTAGCAGCGGGAGGATCAGCGTTTGCCCAACCTCAATCAAGTCGGCGTCGCCAAGACCGTTGACAGCCTGCAAGCTACCGGCTTCCAGGTCGTATGCCTGAGCTCTGCCGATGAGCGTCTCGCCAGGCTTCACCACGTGGACGATCCAGAAAGGCGAGCTTCCTTCCCATTCCTGCGTGGTTGGGATGGACAGTGTCTGCCCTGCTCGTAGGGTCGTCGATTCCCCCATCTCGTTCTCCAGCTGGATTGCCGCCATGGGCACGCCGTACTGCCTCGCCAGGCCCAACAGAGTGTCCCCGGGAATGACCGCATGTGTCCGAGGCACACTGGTGTCCGGCGAAGGTTCTGCGGGTATCGGAGTCGCCACCACGACCGGCGTGGCTGGGAGCTCGGTCGCCGCCGTGATCGGTGTCCGGCGTGGGAATGCGGGGGGAGTCGCCGCACCGGGCAGGCTCTCCCCGGGCCCGGATCCGCATGAAGCGAGGAGGAGGCTTGTGAAAACCTGTGCGATCCGGTGCGCCGGGTCCAGAGTCCGGCCGCACGGATCGCCGCCACGCCCAACCATAGCTGGATATTCTAGCCGTGCCCAACCCAGTGTCAAGAAGGCCGGTTCGCTAGGGTTTCTAACCCGTCTTCCAGCAACGGCTGTTTGCGTGGATTGCAGCGGCGAGTAGAATAGGCCTAGGATCCAAGCAACATATCATAGGAGGTGAGCAGTGGCACTAGATATGCGAACCATTGAGTCCTTTCTGGGCAGCGAGGCGGATTCCCTGCTCAGCCACACGTGCAAGACCATTCCCAAGGAGATGCTTCACCTGCCCGGGCCGCAGTTCGTCGATCGCGTCTTCGCTGTGAGCGATCGGCCTGTCCCGGTGCTCCGTAGCCTGCAGGCGCTCTTTGACCACGGGCGCCTTGGTGGCTCAGGCTACCTGTCCATTCTCCCGGTCGATCAGGGGATCGAGCACGCAGGGGGCGCATCGTTTGCCCCCAACCCGATCTACTTCGATCCTGAGGCCATTGTAGAGCTGGCTATTGAGGGTGGCTGCAACGGCGTGGCTTCGACACTGGGCGTCCTGGGTGCTGTGGCCCGCGGGTACGCTCACAAGATCCCTTTCATCCTCAAGTTCAACCACAACGAACTCCTGAGCTACCCGAACACATACGATCAGGTCTTCTTCGCCAGCATCAAGCAGGCCTGGGACATGGGAGCCGTCGCCGTTGGAGCGACTATCTACTTCGGCTCTCCCGAGTCCCGCCGGCAGATCGTCGAGGTTAGTGAAGCCTTCCAAATGGCTCACGAGATGGGGATGGCCACGATACTGTGGTGCTATCTGCGCAACCAGGCATTCAAGGTCGGGGGAGAGGACTACCACGCTAGCGCCGACCTGACCGGTCAGG
>JASFVG010000265.1:0-6497 GCA_050049955.1 Anaerolineae bacterium
CTGATTGCGACTGCCGCTCTGTTCGGGCTGTATCATCTGGCAAGCTTCTGCTATTTCCCGGCTGGGCTAACCCTTCGTCTCCAAGTGCTTCTGTTCGCCTCGTTTCTAGCTAACCTGCTGCTCTATCTCTGGACGGAGAACCTGATCCTGGCGGCTCTAGTTCACACGGTCGGCGGTAGTGTAGGGTTGGCGGTGAACGGGACTCTCTTCAATCAGGTCGATGAGTTGATGATCATAACGGCCGTTGTCATGGCAGGGCTGTTTGCCTATATGATCGTCTACGAGGTCCGGCACCAAGCCCGACCCTACCACGATGGCTGGTGGATGGCGGCCGAGATCGTAAGTGGTGTGCCAGAGGCATAGGTGCATCAAACGCGCAGGGAGAGACAGGTGGCAGAGGAGACAGGAGATCGGGTCCGTGAGCTGGTGACAACACTGATCGCTATCGCGGTGCTCGCTCTGGCAGTGGCGGTTTGGGCCTACGTGTGGGTTCCGCCGTTGTCGTAGCGCTCCAGCTCACGACGGGCGCGAATGCAGCCCGCCGCTCCGCGACTGGCGCCTACGGGCGGGGTATCCAGCGTTGTGGGCACGGTGCGATGCGTTGGAGCAGTTGGGATCCCCCAGGGCCCTGGAGCCGCCCATCGCTTCCTCCGGCGGGTGGATGGTGCTCAGGCTGAGCCAGGGAGGGAAGCTTGGCGGCAGACCCGGCCCTGGTGTGATGGGCATGGTATCGGGGCCTCCGTCGCAGAAGGCGGGTCTCCTTGAGCAAGACGACTGGATTCATTCTGCTGACGATCATCGCGCTGATCCTGCATCTGCTGGAGGAGATCAACACCGGCTTCCGCAGCAGGCTGCCCGTGGGCGAGATGTCCCTGCGGCTGTTCGTGACCATCAACGTCGTGGTCTATGCTTTCTGTTTCACCGCCTTGGTTCTCTCCGCTAGCGGTGGCCGGCTGGCAACTCCGTTTGCCTGGGTCTTCGCCCTGGCGATGCTCTTGAACGGGATGGGGCACGTGGGCACGATGCTCGTAACGCGCGGCTACTGCCCGGGCGGCGCCAGGGCGATCCTCCTGCTGCAGCTGTCGGGATACCTCATTCTGCATCTGCTTGGCGAGTAGCGGCGGTTCCCCCTTGCCTCGCGCCCGAACTATCAACCCCCGTTAACGCTTCCCTAACTGACCGATATTGACGCGTTGAACGATGTATGTTATCCTCTCGCGTGGTTCGTTGTCGGCTGCCCCAGGATTGACACCATGCTGTCTGCTGAATTGGCGCCCCACATCGTCCTCGTCGTACTGGATACCCATCGCCGGGATCGCCTCGGCTGCTACGGCTGTCCCCGCGGCACCTCCCCGAACCTGGACGCCTTCGCTCAGCAGGCGACTATCTTTGATACCGCAATCGCCTCTGCCCAGTGGACAATGCCCGCTCACGCCTCCATGTTTAGCGGAGAGCCGCCCAGCGTCCACATGGCTTTGCAGTCGAGCGATGTCCTAAACGAGCATTTCGCGACGCTGGCGGAGTGTTTCGCCGGGCAGGGCTATCGGACGGTGGGTTTCTGCAACAACCCCCTTGTCGGCGTGCTTGACAATGGGTTGAGGAGAGGTTTCGATGTTTTCTTCAACTACTGTGGGGCGTTCCCCTCGGCCCGGAATGGCTCATGGGCCGGTGTCATAGGGCGGCTAGGAGACCTGTCGGATCTCTGCCTATCGTACCTGCGCAGGGTCTCTCGTCCGATTGAGAGAGCCTTCGCGGATTCGAACTCACTCTTCCAGGGAGCCCTTGACCCTTTCTGGGTACCGAAATGGACCCGGATCGCGAGTTTCAAGGGGAACACAACGCGCTCGATCCGCGACGTCGTTCGGTTTGTTGAGACCGAGATGAGCAGCCCAGAGGCGCAGCCCACGTTCCTGTTTGTCAACCTGATGGAGACGCATTTGCCTTACTCCCCGCCGAGTGAGTTCCGGAGCGCCTTCGTGCCCGCCTACCTTCAGGCCAGGGCCCGGAGCTTCCTGCAGGCTCTCAACCGACGGGCCGGTGATTGGTTCACCCCGCCTGAGCATCCATTCACGGAACTGGAGATGCGGGCGCTGGTCGAGATGTACGATGCGGAAGTTGCCTATCAGGATCACTTGCTGGCCGGGCTGCTGCGGGCCCTCAGCCAGCCGCAGCTTCGCGACCACACGCTCGTTGTATTTGCTGCCGACCATGGCGAGATGCTGGGGGAACATCAGCTCACGGGACACGCCTATGGGGTCCATCGGGGGCTCGTTCACGTGCCGTTGCTGATGCGGCTGCCGGGTCAGCTTTCCGGTCGGCGCGTAGCTGCTCCTGTTTCGACGACCTGGCTGTTTCACACGCTTCTCGATGCCGCCGGGCTCACGTTCCACAACACTGCGGACGGGCAGCGCGTCGAGCTGGGCGACTCGAGTCTGCTGGCAGCCGCCGCCGGTGGGCAAGAACCCGAGGACATCGTAGTCTGTGAGGCCTACGCACCCGAGTTCGCGCTTGAGGTGATGGAGCGGCGGAAGCCTGCGCTTATCGACCAGCTCAACTGCCGGGCCACATACAGGGTGTCGTACGAGGGGGGCCATAGGCTTGTCTCCGTTGAGGGCGTCGACGACCAGCTCGTGGCATTGGGAGCTGATGGGCGAGAGAGGCAGGTGGAAGACGTCGGAAAGGAGAGACACCGGCGCCGCCTGCTCGCCCATACGAAGACCTTCTTGGAGCGCGCCAGGGCGCGACGGCCGCACTTGAGCAATCACAGACCGGGGCACTTGGGCGACGCGATCGTCCGGCAGAGGCTTCGCGATCTGGGCTACATCGAATGAATGAATTGTATCGGGCACTACCCTGCCGATGATGGCATGCGTTGCGGTCTCTGAGGAGGCGACGAATCGATGATAGATCCGATTATCTTCACCATACCGGGCACTGGCATTTCCGTCCACTGGTATGGATTGTTGATGGCGGTTGGCATCTTCGCGGCGGGGTACGTGACGGCTCGCGGGCTCTCTGGTCGCGGCGAAGACCCAGATTACGTTTGGGATGGTCTGGTGTGGGCCATTCCGGCAGGCATCATCGGGGCCCGACTTTGGTACGTTGCGAACATCACCCTGGGAGGGAGCAACTACTACCTCGCGAATCCAGCTAGGATTCTCTATGTGCCGGAGGGTGGGCTGCACTTCTACGGCGCGGTCCTCTTCGGTGGGTTGGCAGCCTTCTTCTATGTCCGCCGCCACAACCTCGACTTCCGCCTGTTGCTTGACGCCGTCGCGCCGGCGCTACTGATCGGCCAGGCCATTGTCCGCCCGGCCAACTACATCAACCAGGAGCTCTACGGCCCGCCTACAGGGCTTCCGTGGGGGATTCCCATTGAGGCCGCGCACCGCATACCCCCTTGGAACGATATGGTCCGGTTCCCTGAGGAGACCACCCGTTTCCACCCGGCGTTTGCCTATGAGATGGTGTGGAACTTTGCTGCTGCGGGATTCCTCCTTTGGGCTGCCCGGCGGTTCTCCAAGAGACTGCGGCCAGGGGCCCTCTTCGCTGGCTGGCTGATTCTCGCCGGTGCCGGTCGGGTCTGGCTTGAATGGTTCCGGCCGGACCAGCCTCGGGTGCCCGGAACAGCCATTAGTTACTCGCGCATTGTGGCCGCATTGATGACCCTTGCGGGCGTGATCTGGCTGTTGCTCAGGTACGACGTGATCCGCCTGTCCTTCATTTCGCCTGGCTCATCCTCCTATGAGGTTCGCCCGCGTGAGGAGTCGCAGCCCGCGGATGAGGCGTCAGGAGAGTCCTGACAGTTGAGTGGCCCGGAGCTAGCCGGTGCTCCGCGGTCCAGCGCGCTGGCGTGACACGTTTTCGAGGGGGTATGCAACCAGGGCAGGCCATCAACGTAGTATAAGGCGGGGGGGCGTGGCTCTGCTGGGCTGTCGAAAGCCGCCGCGTCTGGCCCAGTGAGCTCGTCCTGCCGGATCGAGCGTTTGTAAATTCTGGAGGGTTCATGACGCAACGTGAGGAGAGGTTCAAGTGGCAGACGGTGTCCGGCGAGTCGGTGACGGTAGGTGATGTCGTCGCGACCCCGCAGTCTCAGGCCCTCACCGTGCGCTGGCCGTATGGTGGATGGGTCTGGAACCGGCCCACCGCGGTCTTGGTGGCGCGCGGTGAGGAGAGTAAGCGCATCCCTATCGTGGATGTCACACGCGTGGCCCAGGTGGGGCTCTATGGCCTCGGTCTGGTGTGCGCTATCGTTGGTCTGGTACTAATGACCCAGCAAAGGAGCAGGTGAAATGAGCAAGGCATTCGATTCGCTGGCGGCTACATCGGTGGAGAATCAAGAGCAGTCCATTGCGTTGCTGGAGAAGCTGGTGGCCGTGGCCCGGCCCGAGTCGGTGTTCAGCGAGCCCCTCGAGGTCGAGGGAAGGACCCTCATCACGGCCTCGGAAGTCACCGCCGGTCTAGGCGTAGCTTTCGGCTTCGGTGGTGGGACGACTCCGGGGCAGGTAAGAGCCGAGAAGCGGCACCGCGGAAGAAGCTCAGACCCTCATGAGAGGGTGGGCCTCGAGGAACCGGCCCCGGAGGAGGGCAAAGGCGAGGATGCGGGCATGGGCGGCGGTGGCGGGGGCGGAGGTGGTGCCAGCGGACGACCAGTCGCCGTCATCAGCGTCACAGAGGACGGCGTGCAGGTGGAGCCGGTGGTGGATGCCACCAAGATCGCTCTGGCGTTTGCCACAGCACTCGGCAGCATGTTCTTCATGTTGACCAAGATGCGCAGGGCGGCAGAACGCTAGGTCCGAGCTGCGGGACGCAGTCGACGAACGCAGGAGGTTTGCTACCGATGGGGCGCCGGTCTCCCGGCGCCCCTGTTTCGTGGTAGGGCCCAGCACGCGTGGAGTTCCACGCTTCGGGCAGGGCGAAGCCCCGCTGCGATGCGTCTACGACAGCGTTGCCATTGCGTCGTTGCCACAGGTTGACACGACTGGCAGGCGTGCTATACTTCGGCCGAGCGAACTGAATGGGCCGCACATTCTCTCTCGCCGCCACGGGCGTAGCAAAGCTCGCGGCGGTCGTGTGTGTCATTAGCATGCAGACAGTGATCGTTGACGCTTTGGAGGAGAGTGGGAAGGACCGCGCCATTGAGCTGTTGAAATCCGGCAGCCTGGTCGCCTTTCCTACCGATACTGTCTACGGCCTGGCCGCCTATCCCTGGGATGAGGCCGCGGTTGAGCGGCTGTACCAGGTCAAACAGCGGCCGAAGACGCTACCCATCCCGTTGCTGCTCTCCCACAGCGTGGAGGTGGAGCAGGTAGCGATGCTCCCGGATAGGTGCCGGAAGCTGGCACAGCGCTTCTGGCCTGGGGGGCTGACATTGGTGTTGGAGAAGAAAGCCTCGGTTTCGCAGTCGATCACGGATAGGCCTACGGTAGCGGTACGGGTGCCAGACCTCCCGCTAGCGCGCGACATCATCCGTCGTGCCGGAGGCGTCCTGGCGGTTACCAGCGCCAACATCTCCGGAGCGGCCAGTCCCGTGACAGCTCAGGAGGTCGAGGAGCAACTGGGGGGTCGGATCGCTTTGATTGTCGACGGCGGTTCCTGCCCGGCAGGCGTCCCATCCACGGTTCTGGATTGCTCGGTCTGGCCGCCGGTGGTGCTTAGGGCTGGCTTTGTGGGGGAGGACGAGCTACACGCTGAGGGGTTGCGGTAGCCCGGTAGATTGAGACGCGGGCAGGGGCGGAGGCGCAATCACCCGTCGGTTTGCCGGTGTGTCAACCAAGTATGGATAGGAGACTAAAGGCTTTGGGGGATCAGAAGGGTTTCACCGTGTGGTTGACAGGTCTTTCGGGATCAGGCAAGACCGCGATCGCCAAGCCGCTGGAAAGCGCGCTGCGGGATCGGGGCTTGAAAGTCGAACGGCTGGACGGAGATATCGTCCGACAGAGCCTGACGAGCGACTTGGGGTTCACGAAGGAGGACCGCGATCAGAACATCAAGCGCGTCACCTTCGTGGCCAAGCTGCTCACGCGGAATGACGTTGCCGTCATCTGTTCGTTCATCTCACCCTTTCGGGAGCGGAGAGCGAGGACCCGTAGAGAGATTGAGGAAGCAGGGGCATTCATTGAGGTGTTCGTCGAGTGTCCCCTGGAGGTGTGCGCTCAGCGTGATGTGAAAGGCCTGTATGAGCTGGCCTTCGCCGGGAAGATCGAGAACTTCACCGGTGTCTCCGATCCCTACGAAGCCCCCGAGAACCCAGAGATCGTGTGTCGCACGGCTGAGGAGACCGTCGAAGAGAGTGTCGCTCGGGTTCTGCGCTATCTGGAGGAGAACGGGTTCAGCCCTACTGTGGGAGTGGGCGGCGGCGTGCAAGTAGGGATGCCATCGAGGGAAGCTGCCAGAGCACAGCTGCGGGCGGGTGCTGAGCTGGTGTGCTTGTCCGCCTAGCGCGGCTCATCTACCGCCTCAGTAGGTTCTATGACCTCTACCACGCCCGGCCCTGA
>JASFVG010000266.1:0-6489 GCA_050049955.1 Anaerolineae bacterium
TCCGCCGTTACCGGCCGCGGATAGCTCACCTCAAACGCGTCGAGCCACAGCAGAGCTACCTCCGCGCCGGGCAGCGCTAGCGCCTCGAAACCCACGATGTGCTCTTCCTGCGAAGAGCTCACGAACGATGCCGTCAGGTGCTGCAGGCCCTGGCCGTCCCATTCCCACTGCCCGACCGTCTGCCCGTCCCATGTCACCCGCAGTCGGTGATCCGGATTCGCATCGGACGACGTGTGGCTCCACAGATGCAAGGTCACGGTTGCAGGGCCCGCCGCTGCACCCGGCAATACCACGGTTTCCGTCAGGCCCTCCGCGCTGGGTGTGCGGAGCGGCTGCCAAAACCAGGGCGTTTCCGTCCGCGCCTGCGGCACGTAGTTGTCGTCCTCCTCCCACCGCAGGGTTGCTAGCCCGTGTGTCAGTGCAACGTTGCCTGTGGCCGGGACCTGCTCCCGGCTGGTTATGTGGGTGCCTGCGGCGCCGAACTCGATCCGAATCGCTATTCGCTGACTTGTGCGCGTGGACCGGTCGGCGGTGAAGAAGAAGACCCCCCACCCTCCCCCAGTTCGCTCAGCCAGGTACGGTAGCTCCTCGTCACCCCAGGTCAGCCGAAGCGGTGGTGGCGACTCCCCCGCCGCATCCACACCCATCGCCCGCAGGTCGTCCGGACCCAGCCAGATCCCGCCCTCCCCCTCCACCTCCAGGAACCACACGCGAGGGTCCGATGCCGGGGCAGCTGCCTCTTCGGCCGGGCCCGAGCAAGCGACCAGAACCAGCGCGGCACACAGCAGGGCCGACGAAACCCTCACCGTTTCCGTTGCTTTCCCAGCAGCCCGTGGGCGCCGAGTACGATCATCGATCCGCCCGCGACAGCCAAGGCCAGTGCCAGCATGACCCACCTCGTTCCACGCCAGCCTTCCCGCTCCGCACCGGTGGCTGTCGGCGAGGCGATCGATCTGGGCGTGGCCGTAGGGTCGGGCGTGACGCCTCCGGCCGTGATCGAGGGTCGCGCTGTATTGCTCATGGTGGCGCTGGTCGCGGTGGCAGGCAGGTCTGTGTGGGTTTGCTCCTCCGGTCGAACAGTCGTGGCGCCGGCCGGGCTGCCCGTCGCTACCAGGCGCGAAGGAGAGGGAGACGGGCCTGGAACCGATGTACCCGTTTCTAGGGTCGCCGATCCAGACCTGGTCGGACCTGCGGTGTCTTCGGTGTCCGGCGTGGCGGAAGCGGTCGACGCCAGGCCGGCCGTTGCACTCGCCGTTGCCGTTCCGGTTACCGCGGGCTTCGCAGTGGGACTCGCGGCCACCGTCGGCCGTGTCGTGGCAGTGGCTGGCCTGGGAGACGGCGTGCTTAAGGGCGGTGGCCGATCCGTCGGCGTGCTCGAGGGCGACGCAATGCTGGGTGTCGCTGTGGTCGTGGAGAGCGCTGTAGCGCTCGGGGTCGGCGTGCACGTCGCGGTCGAGGTGCCTGATGCTGGTACCGTAACCCAGACGGGACCGTGGAGATCGACGTGCCCACCCGTCTCCACCGCCTCAAGTCGGTACCCATAGGTCTGACCCGCGACCACCTGATCGTCGTCGTGCACGTACGATGCCCCGGACAAGCCGCCAGTGGCCCAGATCAGCCCGGAGATCCGCACGTAGTCCCCTACCCCTTGCGTCGCACGTTGCACGAAAAAGCCGAGCATGTCGGCTTCTGAGGCCGTCTCCCAGGTGACGTGCACCACCCCCTCCTGCAGGGTGGCCTCAAGAGCGGTGAGTTCCACGGCAGCCAGGGCGATTCCTGGCACCGATGAAAGCAGCAACAGAGCGACTAGCCATCTCCAGCGCGTAGTCAAACGCCCTCCGCCCCCCTCAGCCGGGTCAACACTCAACGGCAGCGGGATTGAAGCACGACCGGACCTGTCTACCGGTTTACTGGCCCCAAGCGCAGCCGCTTCGCCAGGTTCGCCAACGCCGTCGCGGGGTGGCGGCGAAGAAGAGACGCGCACGCTGCACGATCACCTCCAACCCAAGCTCTACTGCTTGGGGTCTCCCTCCGACGCGTGCCCCAACACGCCATCGGCCAGCGCGGAGACCAGCGTCCCAAGAGCCGCCAGTGAGACGCCGGCGACGAGAGCCCGTGGCCAGCCCGCTCCTGCCCGCGCTTTCACCACCTCCTCGTATCGGTTGCGGTTGCCCGTCAGCTCCAGCTCCTCCAGCTGGTAGAAGTACTGCTTTCCCCAGGCCACATCCCGGTCCTCAAAGCGGTACGAAGCCCCCACCAGCGGATCCCCCTCCGCGGGCACGGGGATCTCGGTGATCTGCGAGAACGGCCCTTCCGCTGATGAACCTCGGTGGATGTGGAACCCTGCTGTCTCCACCTCGCTCGCCGTCTCCCAGGTCACGACGACGCGAGGCGGAAAGCCGACCCAAACAAGCGCGACGCCGATGGCAAACAGCGCCAGCAATCCGAGCAGCCCCCTCGCGCTCACACGTACCGGCAAGCGGTCCCACACTGAGCTCTCCCCGTCCCCCGCCTCGACTGCGTCTGATTGGCCTGGCCTCTCGTTCCCTGACACGTCTTTCCTCGCCGCCAACAACGTCGCGATTCTACTAGGATCCTCGGGGCCTGTCAAACCTGTGCTTCCGGCGTGCCCAGCTTATCCACTAGGGGAACCTCCCTCAATGGTACCTTTGTACCTGGAGTACGCTAGTACTATGTACTCGGAGCATCGCGTACGCTACAATGGTAGCAACCAAGCAACCACCGGCACAGAGCCGCAAGTGTAGGTGGAGTTCCAATGGTAGGAGAACGCAGGGGGGGGTAGGATGTTGTTGAAGCGAAGTCTTCCGGTCGTAGTTGCCGTCGCCGTCATGTCGTTGCTCTTTCCCCTGGGCAGCGTGCAGGCCGCGTCAGGTGATCAGGGAAACCCGACCCCGACGATTGATCTGAGTGCTCCGCACGAGCCGGACCGGATCATCGTCAAGTTCAAGCCCAATGTCTCCCAGGTAGGCGTTGCGAGTGCCAGCGCCGCTGTCGGGGCTGAAGTCGTGAACGAGCTACCGCGTCTCGGGGCTCAGATTCTGAGTGTCCCGCCCGAGGAGCTGGCTACCAAGCTGGCCGTCCTTCGCTCCAACCCGAACGTCGAGTACGCTGAGCCCGACTACATCGCCCAGCTTGCCTACGACCCCGATGATCCGTACTACACCGGCGGCACCCAATGGGGTCCGCAGAAGATCCAGGCCGACCTCGCCTGGGACCTCTTCACAGGAAGCCAGGATGTCGTCATCGCCGTCATCGACATGGGCGTCGATCTGGTCCACCCCGACCTCCAATCGCAGCTCTGGACCAATGCCGGGGAGGTGCCTGGTAATGGTCAGGACGATGACGGCAACGGGTACGCTGACGATGTCCACGGCTGGGACTTCGTCAACTGGGACGGCGATCCCCAGGATGATCACGGCCACGGCACCCACGTTGCTGGCATAGCCGCCGCAACGGCAGACAACGGAACGGGCGTCGCCGGAGTGGGCTTCAACAGCGGCGTTATGGCCATCAAGGCCGGCAACGGCGCCACGGGCAGCGTGCGTTACAGCGCCATCGCCCAGAGCCTCTACTACGCGGCGGACAACGGCGCCGACGTCATCAACCTCAGTGTGGGCGGCTACACCTCGGTCTCCTACCTGAGGGACGCAGTCAACTACGCCTGGAGCAAGGGCTGCGTCCTGGTTGGCGCGGTGGGCAACGACAACACCGACTCCCGCTTCTACCCCGCGGCCTACGACAACGTCATCGGCGTGTCGGGAACCACCCAGAGCGACGCCAAGGCGTCCTGGTCCAACTACGGCTCGCAGGTATCCGTGGCGGCCCCCGGGTATGGCATCTACAGCACGTACTGGATGGGCACCTCGACCTACGGCTATCTCAGCGGCACGAGCATGGCCGCGCCGCACGTGGCGGGCCTCGCCGCCCTCCTCTTTGCCCAGGACGGCAGCCGGACCAACGCCGATGTCCGCTCGCTCGTCGAAGAGACCGCCGATGACCTGGGTGACGCCGGCCGGGATCAAGTCTTCGGCCATGGCAGGGTGAATGCCTTCCGCGCCCTCGGCCAGGCCGCCGGAATGGCTTCCACCGTGGTCGACCCCTCCTATGGAGGCACCCTGGTCAGCTCCGACGGCGACCTCACCCTCGTCTTCCCGCCCGGGGCGGTTTCGAGCCGGACGACGATCGACCATCTCCCTGAGGAACCTCCCGCGGATCCCCCCGGCAACCTCGGATGGGCCAACAGGGCCTGCCTCTTCCAGGCCGTCGCTTCTGACGGCACCCACCTGGAGCAGTTCGACGCGCCCTTTGCCCTCACACTCGACTACCAGGACCTCGATTGGCAGCTGGCGGGGATCGAGGACGAATCCAGCCTGAACCTATACCACTGGACCGGAAGTGCGTGGGCGCCGTGTTCCAACTACTCCCTGGACACCGAGACCAATCAGTTCGTCGCCCAGCTTGACCACTTCAGTGAGTTTGGATTCATGGGCGACAAGGGTAGCACCACCAGCGTCACCATCGCCTCCTTCGACGCCGGCGGCGACGGTGTCCAGCTCGTGCAGTCCCTCTGCGTTGGCCTTCTTGGATTAGTTGGGTTGGTCGCCTTCGTCGTCGCCGTGGTGCTCGTCCAGGCCAAGGGCCGCGTGCCGCAGCAGGCCTGAACAGCAAGCGCCGGCCGGCCTGAGCGCGTAGGTCCCGTTCCGATCCCGCTGGGCCTCTCCCCCATCCTCACCTCTCCGTCCCTCTCCACAGTGCCAACACAGTTCGCTGGCCTAGCGCCTTGAGGCCGCCCCCGCGGATGGCCCCGGTGGGTGCAGCGCCGTCGTCAGTCCCTTCTTGCCGGTCCCCCCTATCAGCACAGCGTGCTGTGCCCAATCCAGCCTTGCAGGCGCGGATTGTTTGACACCTGACGCGAATCGAGGTATACTGGTCGAACTTGGCACAGCTGAACCCTACTGGCGTGTGACACGCAGGCCTATCTGATGCCAGCGATCGCTGCCGTTCTTGCGACACGTGAGGCAGCGTGCTGTGCCCCCAAGCGAGGAGAGCGACAGAGTCAGCGTGAGTGATCTGCAGGTTCGATTCACGAAGGATCCCAACATCGTCTTCCGCGATATCGAAGGGGAGACCATCCTCGTTCCCATTCGCCGTCGGACTGCCAACCTGCAGTCCATCTTCACCCTGAACGAGACCGCGGCGCTCATCTGGGATCTCATCGACGGCCAGCGCACCGTGGGGCAGATCCTCAGCGCCATCGTCGAGGAGTACGATATCGGCACGGCGGACGCACAGGCAGACCTGTTGGAGCTGCTTGGGTACCTGGAAGAGATCGAGGCGGTTGAGAGAGTCTGACCAATGTCCTGTCCCCACATCCCTGAGCTGACCTACACCGAATTCGGGGAGTCACTGAACGCCAGGATAGCGGGTCGGCGTGTCCCAATATCTGGGACGGCGGAGCTGACCGAGCGCTGCAATCTCGACTGTGCCCATTGCTCTATCAACCTGCCGCCAGACGACCTTGAGGCCCGGGACCGCGAGCTGAGCGTACACCAGTGGCGCGATCTCCTCCACCAGATTGCTGAGGAGGGCTGTCTCTCGCTCCTCCTGACCGGCGGCGAGCCGCTTCTCCGTCCTGACTTTCTCGACATCTACGACTACGCTAAGGGTAAGGGGTTTCTCATCACCCTCTTCACCAACGGCACGCTGGTAACGCCCAGAATAGCCGATCACCTGGCTGATTGGCCGCCCCTTCTCATCGAGGTCACGCTGTACGGCATGAGCCAGGAAACCTACGAGCGAGTGACGGGGGTCCCTGGCTCCTACGAGAACTGCATGCGGGGGATTCAGCTCCTGCACGAGCGAGATCTGCCTCTCAAGCTGAAGATGGTCGTCATGACGCTGAATCGAGGCGAATTCCCGGCTGTCCAGCAGTTTGCCCGGGAACTCACAGGGGACTTCCGCTATGATGCAGTTCTCAAGCCCCGTTCGGATGGCTCCAAAGACGTGCTTGCACTGCGACTGCCGGCGCAAGAGGTGGTCGATCTCGATATGGCTGACAGCCGGTCGCGGGAGTCGTTCGTCACCTCGACCGCAAGGCACGGCGCGATGCCCGCGAGCGATTCTCTCTTCACTTGCGGCGCTGCGCAGCGTACCTTTCATGTTGACGCTCATGGCCGCCTGAGCCCTTGTTTGTCCGTGCGCTTCCTCTCTTGCGACTTGACGTCTAGCTGCTTCCAGGAGGGCTGGCACGGGTTCTTAAAGCATGTCCGCTCGCAGCGGGTCACCCGAGAGTATGAGTGCCCGACTTGTACCCTGCGGGGGATCTGTCCCAGCTGCCCTGCCTTCGCCCAACTCGAGAACGGCGATCCAGAGACGGCGGTCGGATTCGCGTGCCGAGTCGCGCATCTGAGAGCGGAGGCGTACCATCTGCACCACGAGGCTGAGCCTGAACCGTTGAGGGTGCCTGTA
>JASFVG010000267.1:0-6477 GCA_050049955.1 Anaerolineae bacterium
CGTTGACTCTGCTGATGCTGCATCGCAGCGTCGGCGCTCCGGCGATGGCCTGGGGATTCCTGGTGTCGTCTTTGCTCCAGGCCAGTGTGACGCTCGTTCCAGTGCTTGCACACGGTTGGCGTCGCCTCATGCCGTTGAGCAGCCCTCGCGTGCGCGAGATTGTGAGGTTGATGGCACCAATCGTCCTCTTTGGCGTGCTGATCCACGCCGTGTCTCTGTTCGAGCGTTACTACGCCTCGGGTCTTCCCGACGGAGAGCTCACTTATCTGGGGTATGCCACAAAGATCTCGGATATGGTCGTGGCGCTACTGGGCACGGGCATAGCCACGGCTATCTTCCCCACTATGACCAAGAAGTACGTTCGCAGTGGGACGCCCGGGCTTGTCGACACGGTGGAGTATGGGGTACGGCTCACCCTCGCCCTAGCTCTGCCAGCGCTTGCCGTCATTAGCTCGGTGGCCTTGCCTCTGATGGATGTTCTTCTCGAGCGTGGGGCTTTCAGCAACGCTGACACTCTCAGCGTCAGCCGCGTCCTACCCGTTGTGATGGCCAGCGGCCTGGTGATGGCCATGGTCGGCGGGCTCGTTAGCCAGGCCTTCTTTGTGATCAAGGACACCTACTCTGTCTCGATTCTCGCCGCCCTCGCCTCCGGGCTCTACATCCCGCTGGCCGGGCTGCTTGCAGGCATCCGGGGCTACGTGGGACTCGCCTGGGCCCGCCTTCTGTGCTCGGCGCTGCCCGTCGTGGTGTTGCTGATGCTGCTGACCAGGAGACTGGGCTTGAACCTGCCCAGGGTGTTGAAACACTTCGTCAGTTACGCGTTTGCGAGCGCTGTTGCCGCTCTTGGGGCATGGATGACGAACAGCAGCCTGAGGGCGATGCCAGCAACGCCTAGGGTCTTGGGGGCGGTAGCGGTCGGAGGCGTGATCTACGCAGCGACGCTGTGGCCCATCGACGGCGAGACCGCCAGGGCTCTGCTGGAGATGACGGGACTGCGTGGGATCGTGGCAGGAGCCAGGGCGGTCTTCGGGTTCGATTGATCATCGCAGAGACCGACCCCTCGGCCAGCGCGGGCGGTTGACACGGCCACCTCGCCTGAGTACAATGGTCTGAATACCGGTTCCTCTATCTCAGAGAGGGGGGCGTCGACCTCTGAGGCTTGCACCTTCGCTACACTCATTGCTGGCACGACCAATGGGCCCGCAATCACAGGTGTTGGCGCTGGTGCACAGCCATCCCCGGACCTCGGGCTCGTTCCTCCAGTGCTGGTGCTCAATGGCACGCCAGACAGGGGACACGGATCGGCGCTGGTATTGCGCGCGAGGCTGTACGGCCCGGTGATTGTCTCCGGAGTGCTTGGCTACTCAATCGTTGCTGAAGGAGTGCGTCGAACCTGCGGTCCACGAGGCCGGCCGACGGAGCGTGTGGAAGCGCGCGCTCGATGCGGCGCCTGCCCAGTTGGCCATAGATTGGAGCTCCGACAGGACTGAGCGGATGCCTGGGCCATACTCAGGGCCGGCAGCCGCCGGTGGGGTGCCAAGTCGCCAGCGCGTCAGGCACCTGGCCTTGGTGTGCTGGGTGCTGTTGGTCGGTGCTGGGCTTAGAATCTACGACCTAGGCGCCGAGAGCTACTGGTTTGATGAGATCATAACAGTCCGCCTGGCTGCCCAGGGGCCGGGAGCCGTTCTGGACTCATTCTATCGTAGTGGGCGCCCGCCAATGCAAGTGATGCTGACCAGCCTGTGGATGCGTGTGGTTGGCCCGAATGAGTTCTGCACCCGGTATCCATCGGCCTTCGCCGGAACTCTGTCCATCGCCGTGATGTACGTCATCGGCCGCCAACTGTTCTCTGGGAGGGTTGGTCTCGTCGGCGCAGTACTCCTGGCGGTCTCTGAGTTTCAGATACTCCACTCGCAGGAAACCAGGTACTATGCCCTGTTCCTGGCCTTCACCCTGCTGTCGTTTTTCTTCTACACCCGCGCAGTCGAACGTCGCGATGCTGCGTCCCACGGGTTCCACGCTATGGCGACCATCGCCATGTTCTATACACACCAGTACGGGTTCTTTGTCATTGTGGCACAGGGTTTGCACTTCATTGCCCAGCGCTGGCCTCTGAGACGGCGCATCGAAACGGGATCTCTGAGGGTCTGGATCATCTTCCAGCTGGTTGTTCTCCTATCAATCGCGCCTGCCCTTCGCCTTGGAGCGACATTCCGCGGGACCGTTTACCCGCTGAGCTGGCTGGGCGAACCGTCCCCAGCGGCCCTTGCGATCACTGTGCTTAGGTACGTCGGAAGTAGATTCCCGGTCCGAACGACGGTCGTGGGGGCCACGACCTTCCTGGCCTGCGGGTCTGTGGCTTACATTCTTGCTCTGGGGAAGCGCAGTTGGCTGGCGTCCGTAGGGGCGCTTGCGGATACGCCACGTGTGCTGCTCGAGAAGAAGCGTGAGCTGGCCCTTGCGGCGTTCTGGTTGCTCTGTCCTACGCTGATACCGTGGGTACTCTCGAAGCTGGTGCGCCCCATCTACGAGGTCAGGTACACGATCGGTGCTGCGCCCGCTCTCTACTTGCTCCTAGCCGTCCTGGCGTCAACGATCCACCGCGTCGTGCCCGCCCCGGTTGTTCTCGGATTCGTTGCAATCCTTGTAGGTCCGGGTCTCCATGAGTACTACGTTGGCGTGACACACGAGGATTGGCGCGGGGCAGCCCACTATGTGGACGACCATGCGCAATCCGGCGACGCCATAGTAGTCCCCCACCCTGTGCTAGGGCGCCACGCATTCGGCTGGTACTATCAGGGACAGATCCAGGAGTGCACGATGGACCGGAGGCGACCTGACAGCGTAGCTGTGATCGAGGCTGCGAACCGGTGCTCGAGCGAGTCGAGTCGTGTTTGGCTGGTATACCGTGCGTTTTCGTTTCACGGTACCCACCTTGAAGAGACCGACTGGCGTGCCGCCGGTTTCAGGCTGGTCGAACTCAGCCGCTTCCGTGGGGTGCCTGTCTACCTCTTTGAGCGAGTGGAGGAGGATGGTGACTCTAGCAGCCTCCGCAGGTGGCACGGGCCGCTTCCCTATGCCTCATCCACCTGTGTGACCCACTCGGGACGTACGAGATGCCGCCCCCGAGGCGTGTCTCTATAGGCGACCATCTGCGGCGCAAATGCTGACATATCCAGCCTCCAGTACTGCGACATGATCGCACGCGAGAAACACCCGAGACCGCATCAGGGCTGGGTCACCTTTGGTTTGCCCTGTCTCATCGTGCTGCTCGGAGCGGGCCTAAGGCTCTACGATCTTGGTGCCGAGAGCTATTGGTACGACGAGATGATCACCGTGCGGATAGCTGCCGACGGGCTGCCAGCGGTGTTGGACTCGTTCTTCTTCAGGGCGCGCCCTCCACTTCACCTGCTCCTCGCCAGCCTGTGGATGCGAACAGCGGGAACGACGGAGTTCTCCGTGCGCTATCTCTCGGCGTTCGCAGGGACCGCGTCAATCGCCGCCATCTACGTCGTGGGTTGGCGGTTGTTTTCTCGGCGAGTCGGTCTTGTAGGTGCCTTCCTGATGGCGCTGTCGGAGTTTCAGATCTGGTACGCGCAGGAGGGCCGGTACTACGCGCTCTTGGTCCTCCTGACCCTGGTGTCGTTCTACCTGCTTACGCGCGCCAGCGGGCGGAGCCGCCCGTCCGCCTGGACGTTCTTGACGGTCGTAAACATCTTGCTCATCTTTACACACACCTTCGCGGTGTTCACGATACTGGCGCAAGGCCTCTACCTTGCTGTCACACGATGGCGTCGAGGCAGGAACACGTTGCTGGGCTGGGCCATATCGCAAGTCGTGGTGCTCTTCCTTGCATCTCCCAGCTTTTACGTGATCGCTCGAGACTCCCTAGGTGGGGGTTTTGGCCCCATGTCCTGGATAGGCGAGCCGAACCTGAGGGTGCTAGGAGAAACGCTGCTGATCTACGTCGGTTCGAACTACCCTTCATTGGGCACCGTCGTGGCGGCGCTGGGGTTTCTTGCCACGGTAGCCCTCTTGGCCTGGCTCGTTGGAGCCGAGGAGCGGTCTAGGCCCCGACATCCCCTCGTACGATGCCTCGCTTACGTCGCTGATCACAAGAGCCACCTCCTGTACCTTGCGCTATGGCTGGCCTGTCTCTGGATGCTGCCTTGGTTGATCTCAAGGCTAGTCCAGCCCATCTACGCTGTTCGTTACACCATTGGCGCGTCGCCAGCACTGTATCTGCTTCTTGCAGTCGGTATAGCGGCCGCCGATACGTTCCTGCCGACTGCAGCGATACTGGGAGCCTTCGTGATCCTAGTCGTCCCAGGGCTAGTAGACTACTATGACGCCGACATCAAGGAGAACTGGCGGGGGGCCGCCGAGTACGTGGACGAACGCGTCCGTCCAGGCGATGCGGTTGTGGCGCCCCCTGCCGTCTTCGGCCGTGATGCATTCGACTGGTACTATGAGGGCCCTATTCGGGAATGCGACATGGACCCTCAGAAACGGGATGGCGAAAGCGTCGTCGCGATCGCCAGAATGTGCGCCGGGGGAGGGGGCCGCCTGTGGCTAGTCCTCCGGCAGTTGCCGTTGCAGGGACGCCGCCTACACCAAGCCGACTGGCGCAAGTCGGACCTACAGCTCCTCGACCATATAGAGTTTGAGGGCGTGTCGGTCTACCTGTTCGTATCAGCGGGAGACCGGGGGGATACCGGGTGCGGGTCGACGCAGGTATCTGACTATTGCTGCTGCCGAAGTAGCTGTCGTTTCTTCCCAGGGTGGGAGGGCTACGGAGGTCGTGCCTGGGGTGTCCAGGCAGCTGCTAGGCTGTGATGGCTTTGGGAGATCCGGTTTGCGCGGCATAGAGCGGGTCAGGGAGTGGGTGAGACGGCTGTGGAGGCCAGGCGATTCCCTCGCCACTCGGGCAGTTCAAGGTGGCGTGTGGGTCTTCGGAATCAGGTTAGCCACCCGCGTGGCCAGATTCACCCGTACCATCGTCCTGGCGCGGCTGCTGTCGCCTAACGATTTTGGCCTAATGGGTCTTGCACTACTGGCCGTCTCAACCTTGCAGAGCCTCACGTCGACGGGGTTTGGATCTGCTCTGGTGCAGAAAGAGGAGGACATCCAGAGCGATCTCGACACGACTTGGACGTTTACCGCACTGCGAGGTCTCCTGCTGGCCGCAGTGATCGTCCTGTGCGCTCCCTTCGCTAGCAAGTTCTTTGAGGCCACAGCAGCCACACCGGTTCTCCGCGTGGTCGCCATCTCAGTGCTGCTAACCGGGCTTGAGAACGTCGGCGTGGTATACTTCCAGAAAGAGCTAGCCTTCGGCAAGCACTTCGTCTTCGAGGTGGCTGGCGTTGCGGCAGACTTCGTGGTAGCGGTCGCGGCCGCCGTCCTGCTCCGAAGCGTGTGGGCGCTGGTGATGGGACTGCTGGCTGAGCGTCTCGTGCGCCTGTTCGTATCCTACCTTATCCATCCGTACCGGCCGAGAATCAGAATCGACTGGAGCAGGGCCAGGCGTCTGTTCTCCTACGGCAAGTGGCTGTCTCTGTCCTACGTCTTGATATTCGTCGGTGCCCATGGGGATGACGCCGTCGTCGGCAAGGTCATTGGAACGGCCGCGCTCGGCATCTATCAGCTATCCTACAGGCTTGCTCAGCTTGCTGTCTCTGAGACCACCTACGTCATCGAGCGCGCCGCTTTTCCCACCTATGCCAAGCTGCAGGGCGAGAGTGACCGTCTGAGGAGCGCCTACTTCCGGATTGCCGGTGTGACAGCTGCCCTGTCAGTGCCGCTTGCGCTCGCCATCCTCGTCCTGGCCGGTGATTTCGTCAAGGTGTTCCTGGGCGACCAATGGCTAACCATGATCCCAGTGGTTCGCGTGCTCTCTGTTGCCGCTCTCGTGAAGTCGATTGTGTCGACTGGCAGCCCGCTGTTCAAAGGAGTCGGAAGACCACAGTTCGAGTTCCAGATGCAGCTAGCACGGGCAGGCACGGTCGCCGCGCTCGTCGTGCCCTTCGCGCTCAAGTGGGGGCTCGTCGGCGGTGCGTTCGCCGTTCTGCTCAGTGCATGCGCCATGTTCGCGGTGTGGTACGCCAGGATCCGAAGCCAGTTGAGCCCAAGCGCCAGTGAGTGGGTGGGGCCGCTTGGCCCGCCTGCCGTCGCCTCCACGGTGATGATTTGTGCAATGTGGGCTTTTGGCCGCGTCAGCCGGCACCTTATCTCGCAGGCTCCGGCTGCGCAGGCAATCGGGTTCCTTGCGACAGCTTCCGTTGGCCTGGTGGCCTACGTCACCGTGTTCTGCTTGGTCCAGCCCCGACTGTCCGAGTACCGGCTGGTGCAGGAAGTTGCCCGATCGCTAGGGGGACGATGAATGAGCGGTTTCGCGGGAATATTCGCCGCTAGCCGTCTCGATCCAGACAGCACCTGTGCGCTGCTTGCGGAAATGGGCGAGGAGATAGCATACGCCAC
>JASFVG010000268.1:0-6470 GCA_050049955.1 Anaerolineae bacterium
TCCATGAACACAGCATGCACCTCAAGATCCGCGGGCAGCAGGTCCTCCAACATGCCCTGTAGCACCTGGCAGGCGATGATAGCGATGGGCAGGTCGCGAGGCCGGGCCACATCGGGCTCCCCGCAGGTCGTCGCTCGGTGAGTAGGTTGTGTGATCATCAACTCTCCACTTTCGGGCCAAGATCCGCACCAATATACCACAGCGGTGGTGATTCTACAGTAGTTGAGCTTTTTTGTCAACTATTAAGCGTGCCACGGGGAGGAGGCGCCAGTTTGATGGTCAAGGGCTTCGTCGCACAGCCTCTCCCCCCGGAAGGGACACAGGTTGTTGTGCCGATCATCGATTTGTGCAACCGGGACAGCGGAAGTATAATCGGCGGTTGACAGGGGCTTCGACGGACCGCCCGCGTACAGCAGCGTGCGGGTGCAGGCTATGGGTCGCTGGCGACCAGCTTGCGCAGGCAAGCCATCGGCCGTGGTCCGCCGACACCCATTCTGACACTAATCCATACCCGTGCCCGCTGTCCCCGCACCTTCTCCCATCCTGAGCGGAGCCACCGGGTCGAACAGTGAAGTAGGCTGATTCGCCGTTGCCTCTGGCAACGCTTCTTTGTTCAATCTGAGCCACCAGGCACCTGATTAAGCCGGGATCTGAGCCTTCGGGTCAGCGCGGAATGATGCTTCGCAGCCTGGATCACGCCGGTAGGAATCCTGTCTACGAAGGAGGTGGAGAGTGAGGCGCTACCGGAAACGAGCCACAATGCTCGCAGTAGCGTTGGTCGTATTGTCAGCTGGCGGCTGTGGGCCGCGAGTTGGTGAGGCCACGTCAGCTGCCGCATCCACACCGACGTTGAGCACCACATGGGAGGGCCGCTGCGGCGACGGCGTGTGCGATAAGGGGGAGCAGGCCAACCCTGACCTCTGCCCGCAGGACTGTGAGACCGGGCATGAGCCCCCAACGGAGACCCCGTTGCCCCCCAGCTCCACCCCGCAGGCAGCCACACCCACGTCGAAGCCGGAGGCCCCCGGACCCGAGGGCAAATGCGGCGACGGCCTATGCGACGAGGCAGAGCAGGAGAACCCCGCCCTCTGTCCTCAGGACTGCGCCGAGGCGGCGGCACCGTGGAGGTCACGCCGCCTGAGCCCACTGCCGCCACCCAACCCACCCCTACCGATGCCCCTGCCGGGCCGGAGACGGTGATGTCCGCAGCCGGCGAACTGGCCTTACTGGGCGATCCAGCCACCGTCAGTCAGGAGGCAGGCGGGACCGGGGGGCCGCGTCAGGCGAACCTGGCCCTGATCCTCGACGCCTCCGGGTCGATGAACGAGGCCCTCCCGGGCACGGGGAAGACAAAGCTGGCCGTGGCCAAGGAGGTCATGGCCGAGCTGATCCCCCAGATCCCGGCGGAGATGAACGGTTCGCTGTGGATCTACGGCCATCGCCACTCGTGCGACCCCAAGTCGGAGTCCTGCCAGGACATCGAGCAGGTATCCCGTCTCGGGCCGGTGGATGCCTCAGCCTATGTTGAGAAAGTCGAGGGCGTCTCGGCCCACGGGCATACGCCCATCGCCGACAGCATCCAGCTGGCCGCCAAGAGCCTGC
Source organism: Anaerolineae bacterium (assembly GCA_050049955.1). Classification (GTDB taxonomy): domain Bacteria; phylum Chloroflexota; class Anaerolineae; order B4-G1; family B4-G1; genus SKLM01. The sequence continues at coordinate 1,603 of JASFVG010000268.1, forward strand.
CTACGACTGATTTCAACAGCATCATCCTGATCAGCGACGGGGAGGAGACATGCGGCGGCGAACCGTGCGCTCTGGCCGAGGCACTCAAGGCCGGCGACTCCGCGGTCACCACCCACGTGGTGGGCTATGCCGTGAACCGGGCCACGAAAGAGCAGCTGCAATGCATCGCCCGGGCCTCGGGGGGCAGCTACCACGACGCCACTGACGCTGCGGGCTTGCTCCAGGCCCTGCAGGAGGCCCTGGCCGCCACCGCGGTGGAGACGGTCCTGCGCGTCGAGGTGCTGGACCCGGCAGGAGCGGAGGTAGACGCGGTGGTCCAGCTCTACGAGGCCGCCGCATGGCAACTGGTGAGCGACTACGCCGCCTGGACGGACAACCTGGTGTCGCCCGGCGACTACGAGCTGGTCGTGCAGGTGCAACCCTATGTTCACTACCATGGCCTGACCCTGCTCGAGGGGAGCACCACCATCGTGCGCATCCAGCTGGGCGCCATCAAGGTGCTGGCGCCGGGCGGCAGAGAGGACACGCTGACCTACGTCTTCGACGCGGCCGGTAACCAGCTGCACGTCGAGTACGCCGGCACAATCCTGCTCGTGCCGGGCAGGTACCAGCTAGGCGTCAACGATACCCTCAGCCAGCCCATCCCGTTGGGTGCCGGCGAGAGGGTCGAGTTCCGCCTGGGTATCATTCAGGTGGCAGGAGCCTTCGAGCTATTTGATAGCGCCGGGAACCGCCTCGGCTTGTCCCGCAGCGACAGCGCCCTGATCGTGCCCGGCACCTACACGGTCAGGCTGGCCGACGGCAGCAGCATCGAGAACGTCGTGGTGAAAGCAGAGCAGGTAACGGAGGTGAAATGATGAAAGCGAGCGCGAAGTGGATCACCATCGTCGCCGTCATCCTGGTGCTTGTGGCCGGCTGTGAGGGCGGCTTCACAGCCAGCGGCAGCTCAGAACAGTCCCGTATAACGGGAGGGGGCGGCTTCGTCGAGAGGAGCATACGCCGGGCGAACGGATCCATCACCGAGGAGATCGACCTGAACGGTTCAGGCGGGCGCCTGGACACGACCGTCACGCTCGAGGTGGAGGAGGGGGTCTTCACCATTGAACTCCTCGATGCGGACGACAACGTGACGCTGTCACTGGAGGCGACGCCCGGGAACCCGGTCAGCGGTCAGGGCTATATGGAGACGGTGTTCGGCAACGCCCAATATCGGGTCAGGGCAGAGGAGGCCAAAGGCGTCAGGTATCGGCTGGATTTCACGTTCGTGTCGCAGTGAGCGCTGGTCGCCATACTGGGGGCGCACAGGGCACAACGAGCTACCGGCGGAACCGACCCGCACGCCCGAGGCCTCACGCAGCGTGGTCTTCCCAGCCGCCGAGTGAGACTGACGTCGCGTCCGACGCCTCCGCCCTCCTGGGCCTGCCCTGCACGCGCCCGCGGTCAGAGCGGCAGGCTACAGCCAGCGCCGCCGCCGCATCCAGACAGCCATGGCTATCGGCGACACGATCATCGCGGCCAGCATGAGCGCGAAGGCCGTGCGACCGGTCCACTCTTCCAGCGGCACCACCGGCTGGAAGAAATTCATGCCGAAGAACCCCGCCAGGAACGAGAGCGGCATGAAGAGCGTAGTGATGACCGTTAGCACCTTCATCACCTCGTTCATGCGATTGTTGACCACCGAGAGGTAGGTGTCGAGCGCGCTGCCCACCAGATCGCGCAGGCTTTCGCTGAGCTCGTGCAGGCGGACGAGGTGGTCGTAGACATCGCGGAAGAAGACGCGGTCGTCGGTCGCGACCACGACGTAGTCGCCGCGGGCCAGCTTGTTCAGCACCTCGCGCTGCGGGCCGATGACGCGCCGCAGCCGCAGCAGCGCGCGCTTCATCGCGAAGATCTGCTGAAGTGTAGAAGACGTGGGGTCTCCAAAGACCTGGTCCTCGATGGCGTCGATAGCATCGTCGATCTCCTCGACGACGGGCATGAAGTGGGCCACCAGCTCGTCGACCAGCCGATAGAGCAGATAACCCGCCCCGCGTCCCACATGACGCTCGGTTCGAGTCAGCTCACCGCAAGCATCACGGTGGCACGCGGTCCACGTCCGTTCCACAGCGCTCACGGGTTGTGCGTGGTAGGTGACGAGGTAGTTGGGGCCGAGGAACGCGTCCAGCTCCACGGTGCCCAGGGGTTCCTCGGCCTCTCGATCGAAGGTGACGCCGTGCAGATTGAGGTAGAGATACGTGCCCCAATCATCCACCCGGGGGACGTGCGTCTCCTCCAGGGCGTCCTCGATGGCCAGCGGATGGAACCGGAATATCTGGCGCAGAATGGGTTCGCAGGACGCCGGCGGTTCATCGGAGAAATCCACCCAGAGGATGCCCTGCTCGTCTTGAAGGGCTAAGGCGAAGGCCTCGGGACCTAGGTCCGTCTGTAACTCCCCGTCCCCGGTCCGGTACCACGACTGGATCATCGGTTCACCTCCTCCATACGGACAGCTGAGATGCCAGGCGAGCTTCTTGAGGTGCGACGGACGTCATGCTACGAGAAGTTGCTCACTCTCTGATGACCCCAAGTACGATCGCGATAGCCAAGGCGGCGACGAGGATCCAGATGGCGACGATGACGGCAGCGGCTGCCCAGCTCGTCGGTTTATCCGAGCCCACGATTGCCTGCGCCTTCTCTCGGCTCTCGACCAACACGTCCTCGGGGATCAGCCTGAGGGCAAGGGCGATGCCCAGAAGAGCGATGACGAGATCGTCCAGGTATCCCAGGATGGGAATGAAATCTGGAATCAAGTCTATGGGGCTGAACGTATGCGCCACGACGACAGCAATTAGACCCTTGGCATACCAGGGGACTCTTGGGTCCCGGGAAGCCAAGTAGATGGCGTAGGTCTCCGTCTTGAGCTGCCTGACCCGCCGTTTCCAGCCTCCCAGCCAATGTGACACGCGAAGCCCCTCCTTCGCACCGCTCCGATCATCTAGTCGCCCTCATCGGAAACGGTGTCTTGTGGCTCGGCCCTGTGCGGCGCACGCCGCTGCCAGAGCCCGATGCCCCAGCGGAGGATCGCCAGCTGTGAGAGGCCAATCCAGATCAACAGCAAGGTGGCGCCCCAGGCCGCGGTCTGGATCGGACGATCCAGGTTCTCGCGAGCGGCTCCGACGCGTGTCTGGAGCTGCTCCAGGGTGTCACGGTGGCTGTTGAGGGCCGCGCCGGCATCCACGACGTTCGTACGAATCCCCAGCACATGATCGCCCATGAGCGCAATACCCCCCTGCACCTGCTCGAGGCTTTCACCCGTCTCGTACAACCCGGCGCCCATGGTACGCAGACTCTTCGGCACTGGCTCCAGACCGGCCGCAGCTTGGGCGACCGCCCGATCCAGTGGGATGTCGGGATCGTAGTCCCCCAGGCCCAGCTGCTGTAGGGCGCGTAGGATCTGGTCGATCACAGCAGCCGTCTCCTCCAGCGCCTCCAGTGCCCCGAGCGAGGCCTCGATGCTCTGCGGTACATCATCTTCCACCAGTCCGGCCATCTCATCCACCGTGACGCGGGTACTGCTCAGCGTGTGACTGACGTCGAGCGTGGTGGTGTAGAGGCCCGCCGCGGCGACCGCAGCCCCGTCCAGCGTGTCGGAAGCCACGTCCAGAGAGCGATTGACATCCCTCAACGTGTCAGAAATCAGAACCAGGGTGTCGTCCGCCGCGACTGTCACGTCCTCTGCTGCCCGCCAGACGTATACTACGCCCAGCGCGCTGAGCGCGATGCCCAGTGCACCGACGAGGATCAACAGTGTGCCTGTGACGCGTCGGATCATTCTCGTACCTCCTCTCAATCATTCCATTCCATAGCGTTCCAGGGCCGCTTCGAGGATCAGATTGACCAGCTCGCCGTGGTCAATGTCGGCGGCCTGGGCCTCGATCACCAGGTCGCTGATGCCCGGCGAGAGCCCAGGCAGTGGGTTGACCTCCAGGATATAAGGCGTGTCACCATCAGCTTCGTCGAGTCGGAAGTCGACCCGGGCCACGTCCAGGCAGCCCGTAACACGGAACGTCGCTGCCGCCAGCCAGTTCAGCTCCTCCACCTGCACCGGGGTTAGCGGCGCCGGGCAGATGTAGTCCAGTTTGTCGGCCAGCTCCACCTTGGCGCGGCCGGTGTAGACCCACCCCTCCGCCTCGGCATACGCACCCAGCCCAATCTCCAGCGCCGGCAGGAAGCTCAACCCCCGCACGATGCGGGGAGCTGCCTCGTTTTCGGGCGTGCGCCAGGCCACCGGCGGAAGGAGGTTGCCCACGATCCCGACCGTTATGTCGCGGCCAGAGATGAACCGTTCCACCAGCACTGGCTCCTCGTACGCTTTGAGCATCCTCTCGACCTGGGCCCTCAACTGGTCCTCGCTGCGGACGATGGACTGGGCGCTGATCCCCATCCCGGTGCCCTGCCCACTCGGCTTGACAAACAGCGGGAAGGAGAGTTCGGGATCCAGCGGCTCAAAGGCCCGTTCAAAGACCTGGAACGGCGGCGTGGGAAGGTCGTGGAACGTGAGCACCCGCTTGGTCATCGGCTTGTCAAGCGTCAGCGCCAGGGTCAGCACCTTGGAGCCCGTGTAGGGGATGCGCAGCATCTCCAGAATGGCTGGCACCTGCGCCTCCCGGGCATTGCCAAAGTGCCCCTCGCAGATGTTGAAGCAGATGTCCGGTTTCAGGTCCCGCAGCCGATCGTACAGCGTCGTGTCGCCCTCCAGGAGCGTTACGCGACGCCCGCGTTGCCGCAGCGCCTCCGCGATCGCCTCCACGGTGTGCTCCGAGTCCAGATCGTCCCAGTAGTCCTCCGGCATGCCCGGCAGGCGGGGAGCATTCTTCTTCAGGTTTGCC
>JASFVG010000269.1:0-6458 GCA_050049955.1 Anaerolineae bacterium
ATGCCTGGAAGATCCCCTACCTGCTGGGCTTCACCGTGGTCGCAGGTGCCGCGGTGCTTATCCTTCCTGAGCGCCTCATATTTCGGCTATGGGGCCTCCTGGGGCAAATGGACCGGCATCCTCGAAGGGCTGTCGTCGGCCTTGCCATAGGCGTATCGCTTGCGGGCGTTCTCTACGCGAGCCACCAGGAGTCGCTGACCGACGAGAGGCACCTGTTACGCGCCTCCGTGATCGTGGCAGAACAGGGGATAGACCAGTTCTTCGCCGGCTACGAGGACATCACGTGGCTTGGCGGACAGCACCCCCCCCTCTTGCCGCTGGTCTACGGGCTTGCGATTAGGTTGATCGGGTTCCGTCTGCTCGCCCTCCGGTTGATCGCCACCGCCATAACCGCCGGCGCGGTGTTGCTCACGTACTATATCGGAGAGGCGTGGTTCGACCGACGGACGGCAATGATAGCGGCACTCTGCCTGCTATCCATGCCCTACTGCTTGCGGATGGGTACGGCCGTATTGACTGATATGCCCCTCACCCTCTTATTCGGCCTGGGGCTGTACCTGGTTCACCGACTGTCGCTAGGCCGAAGTCTGACGATTGCGGTGGCGGCCGGGGTATCCATAGGGCTCGGGTTGGTGTCCAAGTACACGATGCTGTTGATATATCCGGTTCTGTTGTTGCACTTCCTGGCGGAGGTTCGCCTCAGGCGGGCGTGGGCCTACGTCGGGGTGACTGTTCTCGTCTCCGCCGCAATCCTCGGGTCATGGTTGCTGTACGCAGATTCGCAGGACTTGGTAGCCGCTCAAGCGGAAACGGTCTCGCGGTACGCCGGGGCCGTGACCGGGGGTGCCTGGCGCTATTTCGCTGAGATGATTGCCACCGAATTGCCGTCGGCCTTGGGTCTGTACAATCTACCACTGATTGTTCTGGGGGCGGTTCTCCTCCTTCAGCAGCGAAGCAAGTCAGACCTGCTTGTCGCCCTCTGGATCGCGCCCGTCATGGCCATCGTCGCGCTGACGCTCCCCGACCCCCGGTACTTCATGCCAGCCTTCCCAGGACTTGCCATCGCGATGGCCCGCCGACTTACGGACTTCGACCGGTCAGTGGTGCGGATCGTACTTCTCGCGCTGCTGCTTTGCACAGGGGCATTAATCCTCTTCTCGGATTGGAACCGTGCGACGTTCTTGTTCTTCCCTATGCGCCGAACACCTTAGTCTCGGTGCACAGCGGCAGCGACGGCATACAAAGATGCTTTGAGGGGCTGATGGCGTCAACGCGCGCTCGACCAGCTGACTACAGTGGCCGCCACATCGAATGACGGTTTGATGACGGTAGCAGAAAAGCCTGGGGCGCAGACTGAGATGATCCGAGCATTAACGGCAGGACTCCCGGTGTGCCAGTAGTGGAGAGACGAGGCGGCGCCGGGCCAAAGGGCAATAGCGCAGGGCCCCACGGCAGTCGTGAAGCCAGAGGATCGGAGGCTCGCCACATGGCCGTCGGGACCTTCGGGACCCTCTCTGTCCATGGCCTGCTTCTGCCTGTCGGGATGCTCACGGTCGCGTTTCTCACCCGGCAGCTCGGTCCCGAACTCTACGGAACATTCACCGTCGCCGCTAGCATCGTTCAGTGGATCCAAGTCAGCACACGAGGGCTATTCGACCAGACCACTGTGAAGTTCGTGGCCGAAGCGGAGGAGCGTCAACGAATTGCCTCCGGGCTGGCGCAAGCCCAACTCGTGGTCAGCCTGGCCTTCGCAGGAATCCTCGCGGCTACTGCCCCGGTGCTGGCGGACTGGCTGAGAGCGCCAGATCTGGCACCAGCCCTTCGCCTGTTCGCGGTGGACGTTCCGCTGTTCTGCCTCGCGCGTGCCCATCGGTCGATTCTCATCGGTCACCAGGAATTCTGGCCCGCCGCGATTCTGACAGGGATCTATGGATTGAGCCGCATGGTCCTGGTGTTCGTCCTGGTGGGCACAGGCCTGTCCACCACCGGAGCCATTCTCGCCGCCGCTGGTGCATCACTTGCGCAGTTGACAGTGGCTCGGCTGTACGTTCGTCCGAGGCTGCTAGTGCGGGTTCGCATTCCCGTGCGCCGCCTGACGCGCTACGCCATGCCATTGTTCTTGAACAAGATGGGGCGAAACCTGTTCGGCCGCGTTGGACTCTTCGTGGTGCAAGCAGTCAGCGACGTGCCAGGAGCGGCCGGGTACTATGGCGCGGCCCAGGAACTGAACAGACCGTTTGGTCTGTTCGCTGCTTCCTTGGCACCACCATTTCTGGCGACGCTGGCGCTGGCCCTTCGCCGGGGCGAGACCGACACAGCGCGCCCGATTGTGACCCAGTCGATGCGCCTGGTGCTGTGTCTACTCCCGCTTGCCGCGGCCGCGGCTGGGTCTGCTGAGTCCATTGTAGGGCTAGTCTACGGTCGTGAGTTCTTGCCAACTTCATCGATCTTCGCCCTGCTCGCGATTGCCGGCGCTGGAAACGTCCTCACAACGGTGAACGCGGAAGCCCTGATTGCCTTGGGCCGTCCGACCCTGCCATTCGCGATCACAGGGCCGCTGATGCCCCTGGCCCTTGGTGCTCACCTGATCCTCGTGCCTCGCTTCGGGCCCGACGGAGCGGCCGCCGCTACGCTGGCCCTGAGTTGGTTCGGCGCTGGAGCAACAGCCTTCGCCCTTCATCGCAAATGCGAGGTTCAGCTTCCTTGGGCCTCCTTGCCTAGGATCGGGATCGTGAGCCTGGCGAGCTACGCCTTGTCCCGTCTCTTGCCCAGTGCGGGTGGGTGGACCATCCTAGAACTTGGAGGCCTGGCGATTGGGGTCGCAGCTTGTCTGTTCGCGGTGGGCGAGTTGGGCGAGACGGAGATCGCGTTTGCCCGATCTCTGGTAGCACCTGGCAGAGCCGCTGGGCAGGGCAACTGAAGCGGTGTTCCGGCTCCGTCTGCCATGACGGGCCCTGATCACAGGCCACCTGACTCGCGGCCCGCCGAAGTGGCGCGAGCGCTGGTCAGTTGGTACGACGACACCATACGTGGTATACTCCTGTCCATCGCGTGCCCTGGACGAGGTTGAGGAAAGGGCCGACGGAAGGCCAGTTGCTCGGGACCGGGCAGGCACGCCAGCGCTCTTGAGGGCTGCTGTTGACTCCCTCCGTCCAGTGACCCGGCTCATGTCGAAAGGATAGTCACGTCTCGGCCCCTGACCTACGCCTCCTCGGGTCGTTCGGGCACCAGGCCCGTGCTGGGGCATGGCGCAGCCGGCGGAAATCGCCGAGTTCGGTGCAGAAGAGGGACTCCGAATTGGCAGCCTCCACGGTTAGCTTGGAGAGATGCCGTTCGGAGTCTGTACTTGGAATGAGCCTTTGGCGCTGGAGGTGTGTCGGTCCTGACGCCATCTAGGAGGGCCAGATCAAGACCCTGCTGCAGCGCATCGCTATTCGCACTCAGTTCCCTCCCTTCAGCTGGTTCTACCAGGGCTTGTACCAGCTGGCTATCGGGCTTTGCGTGCGGCGCTTTCGGAGGATCCGAGGCGTGCGCTCAGTCTACCTGCGCCGCGGGCTGGCATCGGTTGAGCCCTTCTACGGTCTCAGTGACATCGATCTCCTGGTACTGGTCGACCCTCGGATCTACGGGCGAGTGGCCGCGCGCGTGACGTACGAGTACGAGCTTCTGCGGCGTGTGGTCCCCATGCTGGCAGAGGACGAGCTGGCGGTCTACAGCGCCGCGCAGCTCCAGTCCCTGTATCGATACAGCCCTTTCTATCGGCAACGTTTCAACCGCGGAAGGCACGGCTGGATGCGGCTGTGGGGCGAAGATGTCTTCCAGTACCTCCCTGAGGACGACGGCAGCGCTGACGCGCTCTCTGCGCACGAATTGGGGCCGGCGTGGCACTACCTCTCCCAGGAGCTCCTGCCGGACGACGATCGTCCCGACTACCTGCGAAGGTACGTCGCCTACAAGTGGACAGGGGAGACTGCCCGAGCAGCGTTGTACGCCCGGGGAGAAGTCCAGGGTATGACGCGCGAGGCTGCGATTCACCGCGCTTCCCTGGCGTTTCCAGAGATAGCCCCCGCGCTGGATAGCGTACGTGCAGACTGCCAGCGGCTGCTGTCCCGCAGGCCGTTCGTCGCCGACAAGGTGCTCGAATCCTACATCCTTCTAGCGCAGAAGGCCTTAGAGAACGGGCGCGAGACCTCGGCAAGAGATTGGGTGAGGCTGCGGATCCTCGCACCGGCACCGACCACGGAAGGGACATGCTTTCGAGAAGCTGCGCTCGGGGCGATAGAAGAAACCTGCGCAGGCCTAGAGGGCGTCCAACAGGCGGTATTCGTACCTCGCCTTGGCTTCGAGCCGATTGCAGAGATCGGTATGGATCCATCGGTTCTCGCAGGGACGACTATTGACGCCTTCGATCTCGTGTTGATGGGACAGAGCTTGCCGGCAGTTGAAAGCCTGCGCGAGCTGAACCGCTCCCTAGGCCGATTCGGCCCGACAGTCGTGCCCTTCTTCTGCGACGGTGAATTGGCGGTCGCACTACGCGCGGTGCGAGGTTGGCCCATCAAGGACCCCGTCACTGCACCCGAGTTCTTTGCAGGCCTTGCCTCGGCGAGGCCTCTGCACGGTATGCTGAGCTTGGCAGGATGCGTAGACGTTCGCCGCGGATTCGAGCAAGAGGACGTGCTAGACCGCCGAGCCGAGTCGCTGCTGGCGCCATTCGGGACTGGCGAGGCGTATCGGCTGCCTGTCCTCGGATTTCTCGTCCTGTTCTGGGAGGCGGGGCGCGCCTGTTGGCTAGCCGCGCAGTCCAGGGAATCGACCATTGAGGTACCGGTGACGAGCTACCAGGTACTCGACGCCCTCTCCAGACTCACTCCCGCCGAAGCACGGGTTCTTCACAGGATTCACCAGGAATACCTGACGGAGCTTCGAGGAGAGCCGTCAGAAGCGGTTAGGTACTTGCATTGGGCATCGAGGTATGCCCGGAGGCTGGAAGAGATGTTGACCTCTCGCTCGGCATTGACCGGGGACATACCTACGCCGGCCAGGACTGAGCTGACGATATCTGTCGTCATCATCACCCGAAACCGAGCCGCGCTGCTAGAAAAGGCCCTTGCCTCTCTTGTGGAACAGGACCGCCCCCCCGACCAGGTTGTGGTCGTGGACAATGCCTCGTCGGACAACACGCCGGCGGTTGCGCGTTCGTTTGCTGACAGACTGAACCTGGTATTGGTCCACGAGGAGACCCTAGGCATCCCACACGCGCGGAATGCCGGCCTGCGACACTGCACGGGGGACATCGTGGCCTCCCTGGACGACGACTGCCAAGCAGATCGCCGCTGGCTTGCAGAGCTAGAGATCCCGTTCCTCAAAGACCCAAGAATCGGGGCTGTGGGTGGCAGCCTCGTTCCCGTCGAAGGGCAACGTGGGCTGGTCGCACGCTTCTATCGCACCCGGATGAAGCCGGAATCCGGTAGTAGGCACAGGGCATCTAGATGATCATTCAGATTCTCGCCAACCTGCAGGAAGAGGGCTACCTGGCCAAGGGCTGGCACCCCACAGTGGCACCTTTCTTCGCAGGCGCGAATGTGGCATACCGACGGGCTGCGGTTGAAGAGCTTGGTGGTTTTGATCTCGAGTGCGCGACTGGAGAGGATTGCGACATTTGCGTCCGCCTATCGGAGGCGGACTGGGAACTCTATCTGCGACCCGAGGCGGTTGTGTCACACCGCAACCCATCGACGTTGAAACGGGTGATCCAGCAGTGGTTTGGGTATGGGTTGTACCATCCCTACGTTTTCGCCAAGCACAACGATCCCGCGGTGGAGGTCCACGTGCGGCTACGTCGACCCGTCAATGGTGAACGCTACGCCTGTCTCTTCTATCGACCATTCCACTTCCCAGTTGTGGTGTTTGCTACGAGGTTCGTTGCGCTGCACGTGCTCCTCCTGGGGACGGCAGCCGCTTGGCTTGCCGGGTCGGCGACCGTGGGATGGGTGGGCATCTTCCTGACGGCACTGTTCGCCGTGTTGTACGCCGCGCCTGACCTGGGGGATGCGGGGGCCTTGATAGGTTCCGCGTTCACCGCGATCCGGTACGTGGCGGACATGGCGCTGTTCGTTGGGGCCTTTGTCGGGGGAGCTCGCCACCGTATGGTATACTTGAGCGCAACCATAGACTGAGACTCGTTTGCCAATGGAAAGCGAAACAGTGAATGCACTTGCCAAGGCAGCAGCGAGTGCCGCTGGGTGCCCAAATGGGGCCGCCCGCGTCAGACGTATCGGAGAGGTGACAGGGCACCAGGCAAGACGGCTAAGAGGCGCACGTGCTCGCGCGTCAACTGGTTCCCACATTCGCGACGGGCTGCACCGCCAAGCGAGAACGTTCAGACGGCTAGGGAGTTGCCGACCTCTTGGCCGTGGGAAGCAGGGCAGCCACCCCTCGTGGAGCGCATAGCGGCATGA
>JASFVG010000270.1:0-6448 GCA_050049955.1 Anaerolineae bacterium
CAAGAAGCGTCCAGCTTAGGCGAGGGGAGCGGTCAATCAAGCCCAGGCGGTAGGCACCGTATCCCACACCGATCGACATGGCCGCCGTGGCGGAAAGGAAGCAGGCCACCAGCACCAGGTCGGTCATTGGCGGTCGCAGCAGCTCGTAGAAGACCGCCAGCGCAAGCGCCAGAATCAAGGCGATGCTACCGACGAAGATCAGGGGGGGCGGTAGCCGTCGCCGGCTGCGCACGTCCGACCGCCACACTTCACCAGAACCGTTTGGTTCCATGGCCCGCTTGTCCACGCGCCTACGGCTCGAACTTGTAGCCTACACCCCACACGGTCTGGATGTAGCGAGGATGGGCGGGCTCGGACTCGATCTTCTCCCGCAGGCGGTGCACATGGACGGTCACCGTGCTCGCATCAATGTACTCGGTCAGGCCCCACGCCAGATCCAGCAACCGATCCCGGCTGAACACCTGCCCAGGATGACGCGCCAGCTGCCACAGCAGGTCGAACTCTTGCGCAGTGAGAGATACCTCCTCGCCGCTAACCTCCACCACGCGCCTCCTCGGGTCGACCAGTAGATCGTCGAACTCCAAAGGCCCCTCTGTCGCCGACACACCCGGGCCGCCGGTCCGCCGCAACACGGCCTTCACGCGGCTGACCAGTTCCCCGGGACTGAAGGGCTTCACGACGTAGTCGTCAGCACCGAGCTCAAGCCCCAGGATTCGGTCCGACTCCCTGCCCCGTGCCGTCAACATGATAATCGGTGTGTCAGCCCGGGCCCGTAGCCAGCGGGCAACCTCCAGCCCTCCCACTTTGGGTAGCGCTAGATCCAGAACGACCAGGTCAGGCAAACTCCTCTCCAAGCTCTCGATGGCGGCCTCCCCGTCCTCACGCACTTGAACCCGGTAGCCGGCTCGTTCGAGGTAAAGGCTGACCACCTCGCTGACCGTAGGGTCGTCGTCAACCACCAGAATGCTCGACTCACGCATCCGCCCGCCCCTAACAGATCTCACCCAGCACCCTGCCATCCCTTGCGCGGAACGCAAGGCCCTCATCGCAACCGGCAAGTCTATTGTACCCAGATCACACTGGGCGGCAAAGGCGGTGTCGCGTCCGGATGGCCGGGGTGCCACCACGGCCTCCACGATGACAGCTACCTCCTCACAGACGCAGTCGGGGGTCGTGCTTCAACCACTTGCCTACCCCTCACGTCTCTGAGGCCGTTAAGAAACCTGTAATACTCCAGTAAGGCTGCCGAAATCTCCCCGACGTAGCCTATGCCCACATACACAATGGATGGTGCGGCTCTACTACTAGAAAAGGAGAATAGACCATGGCCCGCAGATCGATCGCAGTTGTACTGGCAGCGGCGCTGGCTTTGCTGGTGACGGTGCCAGGATACGCACAAGGGGGTGGCACGCAGCGCTTCGCCGTCTCCGTAGACAATATCGCAGAGTTCAAGTACACAGACAGCCGCGCTTTCGATACGCCTGCCACCGCCAGCAGCCCAGGCGTCGCTGTGCCGGGGAGTGCCTACGAATGGAAGTTCTACGCCATGCCGGGCGATCGACTCTCGTTCGCCACGATGCTCGTCCAGTCGAACGATTGGTTCTACGCCCCGGCCGAGCCCGGTATCCCCCTGTACAAGGACGGAAGCAAGATGACGGGGGATATCACGCACTACGTGTACCTTTGGGACGCTGGTACGGAGGGTGACGAAACGCCCGGCGAGGGCGCCTACCAGGCCCCCCGACAGTCCGGACCCAACATGGGGCCGGCCGATCCCATGGGCTACGTGCGCCAGGTTCTGACCAACCTGATCCCGCCCACCGCCCAGATGGTGAAAGTGTCGCTGCGCGACGCAGGCGGGGACACCTTCGTGTTGCGCATCGAGAACATCTCCGGGAGCAGCGAATTCCCCTCACCGCTGGCTCCGGGCGTGGGCGTTGTGCACTCAGCTCCAGCCCCGCTGTTCATCAACGGCCATGCTGACTTCGGTATAGGACTCGAGGGGCTGGCGGAGGACGGCGACGCCGGTACGCTGGCCGATGCGCTATTGGGCTACACAGGCGTTAACACGCCGATAGCTCCAGTGGCTTACACGGTACACACCGGATACGACCCGCTCTTCACGCCTGGCAGGCGCGCCTCGGCGGGCCTGGAGAAGCTGGCGGAGCAGGGTGACCCCGCGGATCTGGTGGCTATGCTGCCCGGCGAGGCCGGTGCGCAGGCCATAGCGCGCGGCGCGACCGGGGCCGGTCCCATCTTCGCGCCCCACGGCAACTTCTCTTTCGAGATCATGGCCAGCCCCGGCGATCACCTGTCCCTCGCGACGATGTTCGGTCAGTCCAATGACTGGTTCTACGCTCTACAGAACCAGGCGCTGTTCGACGCCGGCGGACAGCCCATCAAGGGTGACTTCACTCACGTGGTGCATCTGTACAATGCAGGCACCGAGGTGGACGAGGTCATCGGCTTCGGTCCGAACCAGGCGCCGCGGCAGGCTGGCCCGGACCGTGGTCTAGCCGAGGGCGGCACGGTGGAAATGGTGACGCAGATGCCGTACGATGACGCGGGCAAGGTGTTGCATATGACAATCACGCCGCTCCCGTAGCGGCCTAACCCTCCCGGGGGCGCGGAACACCATCTCGCCTCCGGGAGGCTTTGTGGCGGAGACCCCACCTTGTACCTGGACTGGTCCTGGACTCAACAGCGGCTATCGTGGGCTGAGACAGGAAACGTGCGGGGGCGGGATGTCGGCTTCTCGACCTCGATCCAGCCGGGTATAATCCCAGCCTGGTCCGTACGAGTTGGACCAAAGGGGTGAGCGACGGTGTCGTCGCTCACCGAGCCACGCAAAGTGGCGATTGAGGAGACAGTGGAGTATGCGCAAGATACGATCGTCGGAGATCACGCCCGAGCACGTGTATCTCAACAGACGCCAGATCATCATCGGCCTGGGGGCGCTGGCAGCCTCCTCAGCGCTGGCCGCCTGTTCCGGTGAGCCTGATGCGACAACGCCCGCCACGCAGAAGCCCGCCGCAGCCGCTGAGGCCGGGGCCGCATCGACAGCCTCCGCCGCGCCGGCTGCCCCGGACGCCACAGCGATGGCGGAGCGGCTGCAGAACGAGCTCACGCCGTTTGAGAGCGTCGCTGGCTACAACAACTTCTACGAGTTCTCGCTGAGCAAGGACCGAGTGGCTGACCTGGCCCGGGGGTTCCAGACCTCGCCTTGGGATCTTGAGGTCGGTGGATTGGTCCAGAACCCGAAGACGTTCGGCCTGGAGGACCTACTCGGGTTCGAGCAGGAGGAGCGGATCTACCGCATGCGCTGCGTCGAGGCATGGTCGATGGTCATTCCGTGGAACGGGTTCCCCCTTTCCAGGCTGCTCGAAGAGGTAGAGCCTACGTCCCAGGCCAAGTACGTGTACTTCGAGACGCTGTACGACCCGGACCAGATGCCCGGCCTGAAATCACCGGTCCTCGACTGGCCGTATGTAGAGGGACTGCGCCTCGACGAGGCGATGCACGACCTGACCATCCTGGCCACCGGAATCTACGGCAAGGAGTTGCCGCCCCAGAATGGGGCACCGGTGCGACTGGTCGTACCCTGGAAATACGGCTTCAAGAGCATCAAGTCGATTGTCAGGATCGACCTGGTCGAGGAGATGCCCGTCTCTTCGTGGATGGCCGCCTCGCCGAGGGAGTATGGCTTCTACGCGACCGTGAACCCCGACGTGCCCCATCCCCGCTGGTCCCAGGCATCGGAGCGGATCATAGGCCAAGGAGGCCGGCGGGAGACGGAGCTGTTCAACGGGTACGGAGAGCTGGTGGCCCACCTCTACACGGGCTTAGACCTGGAGAAGAACTTCTAGTGCGCTCGCGCAGGGTGCAATGGCTCAAGGCCGCCACCCACCTTGGCGGTCTGCTGCCGCTGGCAGTTCTGATCTGGCTGTACGCCCAGAACCGTTTGGGACCCGTCCCCATAGCTGCGGTGATTCGCCGCACGGGCCGGTACGGGTTGGCCTTCCTGATCCTCTCGCTCGTGCCAACCGTCGTCAGGACGGTCACAGGGTACAGCGAGCTGTTAAGCGTGCGCCGCTGGCTGGGGCTCTACGCCTTCCTCTACGCTGCCCTGCACTTCCTCGCCTTCGCCGGGCTGGACTACGGGTTCAGCTTCGGGTTGATCGTACAGGCCATCCGCGAAGGGCGGCGGGAGATCGCCGGTGGGGTAGCGCTTATCATTCTGGGCGTGCTGGCGATCACGTCCATCCGCCATCTGATGGTCAGGCTGGGCAAGAACTGGAAGCGGCTGCATCGGGGCGCGTATCTGGCGGCCGCCCTCGTGGTGCTTCACTACCTCTGGAACTACAAGGAACTCCGGGTTTGGCCGATTCTGTCGGGCATCGCGCTCCTGTTGCTCCTCGCCGCCCGGCTGCCACCGGTTGCTGACCAGCTGCAGCGGTTGCGGGGTGCCCGGCAGCAGGGCTCACGCTGAAGCAGAGGCTACCGGCACCGCGCCGGGTTCGGCCCGGTGACCACCTTCAGCGCAGGTGGGGAAGGCGGCTGGTCGGCGATAGGCCCGCGGTGATCGCAGCTCAAAGCGACTGACGGTGACGCAGGTGTCCGGCCCGGCCCTGCCCGCACCTATCCGAGGATCGTCTCCGGCAGGCTTTCACCCACGCCCTGCGCAACGGCTTGCTCGTACACATATCGGGCCACCGCCACGTCCTCGATGGCCACGCCCAGCGACTCAAAGAGCGTGATGCTCTCGTCGTCCCGCCGGACCTCGGCGTCCCCTGCCACCACCTGACCGAGCTCGACCACATCGTTCCATTCCAGCGCACCCTGTCGCCCAGCGGCGATCAAATCGCCCGCCTCGATCCGACCCTGCGCCACATCGTCGATCACGATCAGATCCGCCCTCTCGATCGTCCGGGCATCGATCTCCCGCGCATCGGCGCGATTCGATCCAGCGGCATTGATGTGCGCACCCGGCCGCAGCCAGTCGCCGTTGAACAGGGGCTCCTTCGCATTGGTGATGGTGATGACGATGTCAGCCTCCGTGACCACATCCCGCGGCGCCCTGGCTGCCTCCACGGTAACCCCCAGCAGGTCCGACATGGTCTCGGCGAAACGCTCTCGGTGGGCGGGTGTGTGGCTGTAGGCCAAAATGTGCTTGACCGACCGCACGGCGCAGACGGCCTCCAGCTGGGCCGGCGCCTGGCTACCGGTGCCGAATATGCCGATAGTCTCCGCGTCCGGCCGCGCCAGGTGTTTGGTCGCGATGCCGCTGGCGGCCCCGGTGCGTATCTGTCCCATAAGGCCGGCCTCGATCACAGCTTGTAAGTCCCCGGTCTCCGCATCCCACAGCAGAACCACGCACCGCACGCCCCGGGAGGCAACCGTGTACGCTTTGAGGCCAAGGCCCGTGCCGGACACAGCGGCCGGCATCACCTGGAGCATAGAGCGGCCCAGCCTGGGACGTTGGCGCGGGTGATTGTCCGCTTTGCCTTGCCCCTTCAGCCGGAACGCCTGCTCGACTGCGGCCAGCGCATCCTCCATCGTCAACAGACCCCTCACGTCGCCCTCGCGCAGGAACAGGGGCATCGCTAGGCTCCTTCCCCAGAATCAGCCTCATCCAGCTCCCGGTAAAGGTACCACGCGCCGCCTCTCTCCCGAGTGCCCTTGGGTGCGCGATCGTAGTACAGGTCGAACACCCGCCCGTCAGCCGTCCGCACCCGATAGTAGTCGCGCCCCACGCCCCAGGAACCACGGCGCTCCGCCGTCCTCAGGTGCGCATCGCGCATATTGTGGGCCATGCGACCCCGGCGCCCGTAGTCGTGCCACTCGCGCAGTCTCTCGACGATGTCGTGTGTCTCATCCCGCCACACGAAGCGCGCGGGACACCCAGCCCTCTTCGTCAGGGCCGGCTCCTCGTCGAACGCTACCTCCACGGATTCACCGATGAAGCGAATCGGCTTCAAGATTCTGTCCCCCGGCTGCCCGCATGTGGATCAAGCGTTCTCTAGGCCGCTGAGGCATGGCTGCCGCTAGTGCCCGCGCTCTCGAAGTGCAAGGAGCACGAGCGACAAGCCTGCGCACGCCACGGCCGAGACAATCCCGTTCAACCGGATGTCGCCTGTCGAATACAGGGCCACGCCGACCGGGGCTGCAACCACCCGGCTGGCAGACATGGCAGCCCACGCCGAGGACATCAGTGTGCCGCGCGAATCGGCGTTCATGCCCGAGACCAGGGGGATCAGGCCGACGATGGTGAACTCGAAGAAGAAGATCATCACAGCACTGCCGACCAGGCCGGCACCCAGGCTCCCGGTAAGTTGAGGAAGGGTAAGGTAGGCCGCTCCGGTGAGGAGCGCGGAGACGAAGACGGAACGCCGCTTCCCGAAACGATCCGAGACGACCGCTACGGCCAGCTCGGCAAGGAGTTCCCCCG
>JASFVG010000271.1:0-6445 GCA_050049955.1 Anaerolineae bacterium
CTACGTCATGCCGAAGGGCGCCTACTAGGTTGTGACAGGGGCCCGGCTTTGGCCCCTCGCGGCGAGGGCAGAGCGTCACCCGCGGGGGCGGAATGGGACAACAGACAGAGTCAGGAGGAGTGTTCAGATGGACTGGAATTCACCATTGGGGATTCTTCGACGTGGGATGAGCATCGAGCGTGATGGCTACCGCTTCTATTTGACGGCGGCGGACCGGGCCTCCGACAAGCACGGCGAGGAGATGTTCCGCGATCTGGCAATGCAGGAGGTCGATCACCTGCATCTGCTGCTGGTAGAGTACGCGGCTCTCGAGGCGGGGGAGGCTTGGGTTCCATACGAGGAGGCGATGGCGAGAGAGGTGACGGTCGATCCCGCGAACCCCGATCTACCGGGCGAGGAACCGCCGATGGAGCCTATGCCCGTCTTCAGCCCGAAACGAGAGTGCTCGCTCGAGGGCGATATCGAGGCGCTGGAGTGCGGGATGGAGACGGAGGTGATCGCGCGCGAGCTGTACGTCCAGGGGATGTTGCAGGCCGAGGACGAACACGCCCGGGAGGCGTACAAGTTCCTGATCGAGCAGGAGGAGCACCACTACGAGGTCCTGGAGAACACACGGGACTACCTGACAGACAACCAGACCTGGTGGGACAGCACGGAAATGCCGTTCTTCATCGGATGATTGGTCTCGAGTGGGACATTTCCGCGGGCGCCGCCTCTTGAGTGGGGCGACGGTCGTCCGGCCTGCCCTGAGGGAACGGGCTGCTACTAGGGAACTCGTCATTTCGAGGAGCCTGCCCTGAGCGCAGTCGAGGGGACCGCAGGGAGTCGCCTGTGGTGAGCGGCTCAGCAATGCTGAGCTTGCCGAACCAAGAAATCTCGCAGGTCGCGACCGGGAGATTCCTCCGCTTCGCTTCGCTCCGGTCGGAATGACGGCCAGGCTGGGGGGCCCGGCTGCGCTGGGCGGCCCGGCTCTGCCGGGCGGCCTGGCTTTGTCAGGCTATGGCGAAGAGTTGCTTGGACTCTGAGGGGTGCGCACGCACCATGGCCGAAATCAGGATCGCGGTCAGTACGCGGGCATCCGTGCCGCGAAGGAGGTCGAAGTGTACCAGCAGATTCTCGTACCTGTTGAGAGGGAAGGCGGGCCGGAGGCTCACGTTTGGCACGCGGCCGATCTGGCTGCTAAAGAGGATGCCGAGCTAGCCCTGCTGCGGGTCGTGACGGTTATCGCGGATGACGAATACGTCCTCAAGCACATTCAAGTAGAGGCAGGCTCCAGCGGGGCGAGGCGAAAGGCGGAGGCCGAGGACTACACTGGGCGCCTGACAAAGCAGCTGCAGGCGAAGAACGTGAGAGCGACGCCGTGGGTCGTCGTCAGCGACCTACCCGAGGATGAGGCCATCGTAGCCCAAGCCAGCGAGATGGGCAGCGACTTGATCGTGCTACCGAATGAGCGACGCTCCCTGCTCAGCCGGTGGCTGCAGGGCAACGTGACGATGAAGGTGCAGCGTCGATCGCATGTACCGGTGCTTATGGTGCGCGAGCCGCAGAAGGGGGACTGACGATGGAAAAGGAGCAAGTGATCCAGGCTCTGAACCAGAACCTACGCGCCGAACTGAGTGCCGTGGAGATGTACCGTGCCCACGCTGAGGCGATCCCTGAGGACGCTGTGGCCGAGGGCGTGCGGGCGATCATGCAGGTGGAGTGTCGACACGCCCGCGACTTGGCCCGGCGTATTGAGGCGCTTGGCGGAAGCCCGGTAGAGCCAGGGGGCGCGGAGAGCGTCGCGGGGCGCGCCGCGGGCGCCGTGAGCGCTCAGGCCTCGACGGCCGAGATGCTGCGCCTTCAGCTGGCGGAGGAGCAACAGGCCATCAAAGACTACGCCTCCGAGATCGCGGACATCATGGACGACGCCGAGACGCTCGATCTGCTTCAGGAGAACCTGAACGACGAGATCGAGCATTCGCGGTGGATGAAGGAACAGCTCAAGCGCCTGGGTGGGACAGGGGACGCAGGGAGGTCACCGGGAGCGGGTGGCCTGTGACAGACCTGCCCATTGGAGACCAGTTCCAGGCGCGCACGAAGTACCGGCGCGGCGAGCTGCGCGGAGGCCGCCTCGACTGGGCCAGCAAGCCAGCCACCTATAGGCGGTATCCCGGCGTGCCTCGGGTGGTCCTCAGCGATCCGCAGACCGAGGGCGGAGCGCCCCTGTGGGAGGTGCTTCGCAAGCGACGGAGTGAGAGACGCTTTCAGGACGCGCCGCTGAAGGAGGCCGAGCTGTCACAGCTGCTGTGGGCCGCGCAGGGCATCTCGCGCCAGGGGCGCGGCGCCGACTTCCGCACCGCTCCCTCGGCTGGCGCCCTCTACCCGGTGGAGACGTACCTGGTGATCCACGCGGTGGAGGGGATCGAGCCCGGTGTCTACCACTACGAGGTCCAGCACCACCAACTGGAGCAGCTACGGCTGGGCGACTACCGGGGGGAGGTCGCGCGCGCGGCGCTGGATCAGCGCATGGCCGCCTGGACCAACGTGGTCTTCGTGTGGACGGGGGTCTTCGAGCGTTCCAAGTGGAAGTACAAGCAGCGAGCCTACCGCTACGTCTACCTGGATGCTGGGCATATTGCCCAGAACCTGGCGCTGGCGGCGGTGGCGCTGGGCCTGGGTAGTTGCCAGATCGCCGCGCTGTATGATGACGAGGCGAACAGCCTGCTGGGAGTAGACGGCGTCGACGAGAGCACGCTCTATATGACGGTGGTGGGCCGGCCTGGCTGATCGGGCGATAGGTCGGTCTCCTTACGAAGGGGCAGGGATGCCTTCCATTGAGATCGCGGACGTCAAGCCAACGATATCGCTTGACTTGCTCGAGCAGGTCGACATTCGCGTCGGGTCCATCGAACGGGTGGGGGAGGTCGCGGGCTCCCACAGTCTGGTCCGGCTGACCGTCGATTTCGGCGACCATACCAGGAACATCCTGGCAGGCCTGAAGGGCGAGCGCAAGGATCCGCGGGAGCTTGAGGGGACGCAGGCCCTGTTCGTCGTCAACCTGGAGCCGAAGAGCATGATGGGTGAGGTCTCCGAGGGCATGCTGTTCGACATCGGGTACGGCGACGGGATCACGCCGGTGCTGGCTGTTCCGGAGAAGCCCGTGCCCAACGGTGTGAGAGCGGGATGACGCCACCTGTGGGCGTGCATGCCGAGCACAGGAAGAGGGGGGGTCTATGGGAGATAGGATTGCGCTGGTTCTGATGGCCGGGTTGGATATGCCCTGCCGGCTGGTTCACACGCTGTTGTGGGCATTGGACATCACGGCGCGGGGTGGGGAGGCCAAGATTATCCTTGAGGGCGAGGCCCCCCATTGGCTGCTCAAGCTGCCCGATCCGAAGCACGGGCGCCACCAGCTGTATCGCAAGGTCAAGGAGATGGGATTGATCGACGCCGTCTGCAAGGCCTGCGCGGTCCAGGCCCAGGCCGTCGAGGCTGCCTCCGAGGAGGGGCTCAGACTGGTCTTCGACGCGTCGGGACACGTCAGCCTGGTTCCGTACATGGAGGAAGGCTATCAGATCGTGACGTTGTAGGCCCATCGACGGGCTCTAGGGGCGGTCGCAGCGGGCCATTGCATCGAGACGGGAAGGGTAGCGCAGGGCCCAAGCACACGCCGCTTTGAAGCGACACCATAAGGAGACTGTATGTCAAACGAGGAGATGATCATCCGCATCGGGGGTGAGGCCGGCATGGGGCTGGAGTCGAGTGGCGTGGGATTCGCCAAGGCGCTCACTCGAGGGGGGCTCTACGTCTACGGCCTGCCCGACTACTACTCTCGCATCCGAGGGGGTCACAACTTCTTCTCCATCCGCATTGCGGAGGAGCCGCTCTACGCACACAACGAGCCGGTTCACCTTCTGTTGGCCCTGGACGTTGAGACCGTCCGCCGGCACGTGGACGACATCGTGGCGGGGGGCGCTGTGGTCCACGACGTGGACGACGAGGTGCCCGAGGACCTGAATCGCCCGGACGTCAGCTTCTTCGCCGTCCCGCTCACCGAGCTGGCCAAGGAGAAGGGCGGGCGGGAGATCATGCGCAACACGGTGGCGTTTGGCGTGGCGGCGGGCCTGATGGGCTTCGATCTCGCCCACCTGGAGAGCGTCATCCACGACAACTTCGCGCCCAAGGGACAGAAGGTGATCGACGCGAACCTGCGTGTGGCCGCCGCCGGGGCGGAAGCTGCCGAGGCCTTCCGGGAGGACTTCCCGTTTCGGATGGAGGCGGTGCCGGATGCGCCGCCGCGCATGATCCTGAATGGGAACGAGGCCTTTGCCCTGGGCGCGCTGGCCGGGGGCTGTCGGTTCGTGGCCACGTATCCGATGACGCCCGGGTCGCCGGTGTTGCACTGGTTCGCGGCCCACGCGGACGCTGTTGGTGCCGTGATCAAGCATACCGAGAGCGAAATCGCGGCCATTAACATGGCGATCGGCGCCAGCTTCGTAGGGGCGCGGGCGATGTGTCCCACCTCCGGGGGCGGCTTCTCGCTGATGGTGGAGGCCTTGGGTTTGGCGGGCATCACTGAGGTCCCCGTGGTGATCTACAATGCGCAGCGGCCTGGGCCGGCGACGGGACTGCCCACGCGAACGGAGCAGGCGGACCTGCTCTTCATGGTGCACGCCTCCCAGGGCGAGTTCCCTCGCTTCGTCATTGCGCCGGGCACGGTCGAGGAATCGTTCCGCGTCGGTTGGCAGGCGTTCAACCTGGCGGACCGGTACCAGACCCCGGCGCTGGTGCTAAGCGACCATACGCTGGCAGCCTCGTACCGGACGGTGGAGGCTGACGCGCTCGACTTCGACGCCGTCGAGATCGACCGCGGTGCGTTGCTGACGAAGGAGGACCTGAACGCCCTGACGGAGCCCTACCGGCGCTACAAGGTCACCGAGTCGGGCGTCTCGCCGCGGGCCACGCCGGGGCACCCCAACGCGGTCTGGGTCTCCACCGCGAACGAGCACGACGAGTTCGGGGCCGTCAGCGAGGACGCCCAGAACCGTATCGCGCAGGCGGAGAAGCGGTGGCGGAAGATGGCGGGTATGACGGAGGAGGTGGAGGGACCCAGCAGGTACGGCCCGGACGGTGCGGAAGTGACGTTTGTCTGCTGGGGCTCGACATATGGACCGCTGCGGGAGGCGGTGGAAAGGCTGAACGGGGAGCAAGCTGGGCGAGCAAACATGCTCCACCTCACCGCGCTCCATCCCTTCCCACCGGCTGCGACTGGGGCCCTGGAGCGGGCGCGGCGGCTGATCGCCGTCGAGGGGAATGTGACCGGCCAGTTGGAGACCTTGATTCGAGCCCGAACGGGGATCGCGGTGGATGGATCGATTCGCAGGTACGATGGACGGGCTTTCACGCCGGAGACCATCGTGAGTCGCTTCGAGCAGGAGGTGTGAGATGGTCAAGCGGAATGACTTCGACGTGGAGACGCCACCTACGTGGTGCCGGGGATGCGGCAACCATGCTATCCTGAATGCCATCAAGATGGCGCTGGCCGAGCGGGACGTCGCGCCGCACGAGGTTTTCCTCGTCACGGGTGTCGGCTGTGGGAGCAAGCTGCCGCACTACATGCGGAGCACCGGGTTCCACACGCTTCACGGGCGGACGCTGGCAGTGGCCACTGGCGCGCGGCTGGCGAATCATGGGCTACCGGTGATCACCGTCCACGGTGACGGCGATAGCTGGAATGAGGGCATGAACCACTTCGTGCAGACGGTCCGGCGCAACGTCAATCTTGTTGACATCGTGCAGGACAACCGCATCTATGGGCTGACGAAGGGGCAGTACTCGCCGACGAGCGAGCAGGGGAAGCGCACGCCGACGTCGCCGCGGGGCTCCATCGAGAGGCCGGTGAATCCGCCGGCGCTGGCGCTCGCCGTGGGGGCGACCTTCGTCTCCCGGGGATACTCCGGCGAGTTGAAGCACCTGGTCTGGCTGATCGGCGAGGCGTTGTCGCACCCGGGCTACGCCCTGGTCGATGTCCTCCAGCCCTGTGTGACGTGGAATCGCTCCTACGCCTACGCGTTCTACAAGGACCGGGTCTACAAGCTGGAGGAGGAAGAGGGGTACGATCCCGCCGACAGGGCCGCGGCGTGGGAGAAGGCGCATCAGTGGGGCGAGCGAATCCCCATTGGGATCCTCTATCGCGATGCGTCGGTGCCCAGCTACGAGGACCAGGTACCGGCGCTGGAGGTGGGGCCGCTGGTGGAGCAGCCGCTCCAGCGGCTGACGGCGGAGCAGGTGGAGGCGCTGCGGGCCGAGATCATGTAGGGCACCGGGAGAGGGGCAAGTCAGGTAGCGGGAGGGAAGTATGGGTGAGCGAGTGATTGTACGTCAGGACAGCGACTTCATGACGGAGTTCCTTGCGGTGGATCCGCACGATCCGCAGTCGGACGAGTACGTCGAGGTACACCAC
>JASFVG010000272.1:0-6429 GCA_050049955.1 Anaerolineae bacterium
GTACCACCTATCGAGTAGGAGCACGCCGTCGATCCAGACACGGATACCGTCGTCGCTGGTGACGGCGAAGTCATACGTGCCCGGGCTGACAGAAACGGTGCGTGTCCACCGTGCCGAGAAGGTGTCTGCCCCCACGGCGCCATCGGGCGAGCCCGTGCCCCAGTCGAAGTCAATGTTTGCATCCTCGCGCTCTACAGCTGGGCTCCCACCCAGATCCAGGTCGTTCCAGTACTGCGCGTGCCACGTGGGATCGCTATGCTGCACATCGACCGGTCCTTGAGCGGCTACCGGCATCGCGATCCCCAGGAGGATGAACAACACGCATACTACGCTCAGTCGCTTGACCATCGTTACCTCCCTATCTGTAGGCGAATACTATCTTCTCTCTCCCAGACGACTGGGCGACCTACCAAGCTCCCGCGCCGCGTTGCCAGGTGTCCGCACTCCACGTGCTTGCCACGCATCAGTCCGCGCGGCTTGCTCCTAACTGTAGGTACGCTGAGCGCCAGTCCCGATATCCCAACCTCTCTCTCGGGCTTGCACTCACCTCCCCTACGCGTCTTGCCATGTTCTGAGTATAGCACAATTTGTCTGGTTGGCAATTCGCTCAGCCGTCCAGGTTTTGAATCTCCACAGCTTCCGCAGGCCCCGCAAGCTCGAAGCCGAACACCCGTGAGTAGAAGTACAGCTCTGCCTCGAGTGCCCGCTTGATGCTCTGCGCGCGCCGGAAGCCGTGCTGCTCTCCCTCGAAGGCGATGTAGGCCACTGGCACCCCCTTGGTGCGAAGGGCCGCCACCATCATCTCGGCCTGTTCTGCCGGCACCACCTTGTCCTCCAGGCCCTGAAAGAAGATCACGGGACACGAGAGCTGTTCAATATAGTGGATCGGAGAGCGCTGATAGTAGAGCTCTCTCGCCTCCGGATACGGGCCAACCAGCTGGTCAAGGTAGCGCGATTCGAACTTGTGGGTCTCAGATGTGAGGGCTTCGAGATCACTGACGCCGAAATAGCTCGCGCCGGCCTTGAAGTCATTCCGGAAGGTCAGCACGCAAAGGGTTGTGTAGCCTCCCGCGCTGCCGCCACGGATGATCAGTCGGCCACCGTCTGCCCTATCCTGCTCAACCAGGTGGAGCGCAGCTTCGGCGCAATCCTCAACATCTGCCACCCCCCAGTTGCCCTCGAGGGCTTGGCGGAAACGACGGCCGTAGCCGCTGCTGCCCCGGTAATTGACGTCCAAGACCGCAATGCCCCGACTGGTCCAATACTGGACCTCCAGATTGAGCGTGCTCGTGGCTTCGCCCGTCGGCCCGCCGTGGCTGACCACTAGCAGCGGCGGCCTCTCCCCCGGAACCGCAACATAGTCGCGGTTCGTCGGCGGGTAGAAGAACGCGTGGGCGGTCAGGCCGTCCCCCGTTGGGAAGTCGACCGTCTCCGGCGCTGAAAGGTAGCCAGTGTCGATCTGGACCTCGGTGGAGCGCCGGAGCACCTCTGTCCGGCCTGTCTTCAGGTTGAGCTGCACCAAAGACAGAGCCTCCGTCGGCGATCCGCCGCGAAACACGACGTGATCGCCGTGGGCCTGCACGTCTGTAAGCTCTGTGAATCGAGTCACGATTCGATTAATCTGCCTGGTTTCCGTGTCCACGCTCGCCAGGTGCCAGAGCCCATTCCTGCAGTAAGCGCAGACAAGCCGCTGACCCGATACGAACCCATACGTTGACAAGCCAAATACCCACTGCGGCCTTCCGAACTCGGCCTCCATCTCGACGAGAGGTTCAATCTGTCCATCCCGATGGATGTATAGGTTCCACCAGCCGGTGCGGTCCGACACGAAGGTGAGCACGCCGCTGGGTGACCACTCAGGCTGAAAGATCGACTCGTCCGCGCCGCCGGCCACTAGCTCCGCCGGCTGCAAAGAACCATCTCCCCGCATTCTGCTTACCCACAACTCCGTCCCGTTCCAGGGCATATTCGGATGGTTCCACGTGAGCCAGGCCAGACGCGACCCATCGGGGCTGATCCTGGGTGATGCATAGAAGTCGTTGCCCGAGGCGAGCACCTGCTGCTCTTGCCCGCCTGCCAGATCGATGCCAACGATAGCGTTGGCGGGTTCACCGTCGACGGTGTGATCCTCCCGTATGCACACCAATCGTCCCCGGAGCCGGTCGACGACACCGTCAGCGTACCGCAATCCGGCCTGTGGCGCGATCGGCAGTGGGTCCTCACCTGGGTCCTGGCGGTAGAGAAGCTGATCGTGCCAGTTGGAGAAGTAGACCGTGTCCCCGTCGACTAGGTAGGCTCCACCACCGTACTCGTGCACCCGTGTGCGGGCACCGTAGGGCGGCGGCGTCACATCGTTGACGGTCCCGTCGGCGCACCGCCTCACGATGACGTACCGCCCTTCCTCTTCAGGTCGCATCTCAATCCAATACGTGTCATCCCCGGCCAGCCTGGGCTCCAGCAGTTTGAGAGTTCCCGAAGCGATCAGCGTAGCCGTGATGGGCGATTGCCACGAGCCGTATGGTGTTGCCACCGGACTAGTCATCTCCCTGGGCTCCTACGGACGTATCCCGTCCACGATGAGCAGTACTGCAGCGCTCAGAACCATGATGATCACCAGCCAGCGCACATACGTGGCGGCTGCCCTACGATCACCCCCGCCGCCAACAAGCCAGTTCTCCGCGGGTGAGAGGACTGGATGGCGTGGTGCCCTCGGTGTCACCGGTGCGCCTCGTTCCACGGCCAGAGTGGCGGCCAGGGCCAGCACCAGCACCAGCACACCCATAAGGGCCCACGGGCGCCCGGGCGGGACGTCAGACATCGGCGCAGACAGTGCTGCCGGCGATGGCGTGATCCTCCGGACTAGGGTAGGGCCCTTCGTCGGCGCGGGCGTCCTCGACCGTCTTGGCGACGGAGTGGCGCTTGAACCCCGCGCCGGACGCGCGGTCATCGTCGGCGATGCCGTGGGCGTGCGGGTCGGCTTGGGCAGTGCAGTCCGCGTCGGTGTTGGAGTCTGGGTAGGGCTGGTTGTCACAGTTGGCGTCGCCGTGGCGGTCCGTGGGGTTGCAGATGCGGTGAGAGCAACGGGAGTCGCACTCGTCGTCAAGGGTTCGACGGATGCCGGCGTCGGCGAACGCGGCGCTGGCGCGGTATTCGCACTGGCGGGAGCCTCCTCGACCAGCATATACGGAGCGCCGCCAATGGCGCATCCCTGGGTGCACCAGGCGGCCGGGAGATCCACGAAGTAGTAGCCCCGTTCGGGGTAGACATAATGGGCGGCCCCCCATACGTCGACAAGTAGCGCCCGAGTCGTCCGAGCCGGTATCAGCGCGGTCCGGGGCTCCGGGATCCTCGACCAAGCTACGGTCGTCGTTCGGGCCCCGCGGTCTATGGTCACAACGGCGATGTCGTCCCGGCGATCCCAGTTCCCTCCACGAAAGCCCGCCAGGTACGTCGCCGCAACCTGGTACGCTGTGAAGGCAGGGCGTCGGCTGCCGTCCATATGCACCAGGCCGAAAGGTTCCGGATCAGCCGCGCTGTCCGTTCCTGTATCGACCATCTTGTATACGGCGATACGCTCTGCGCCTGCCGCGATCTCCAGGCTGAGGGCCTGGAACACAAAGAATGCCTGCTCCTCAGGCGTGGCGCGAGAGAGATAGGCGTTCGTCTCGGCAATCCAGACCGGCTTGCGGATGCCGCGGCCGCGCATCATCCCCAGGTAGTGCGCTGTGATATCGTGGATCTTCTCGGGTTCGTGGTACAGGTGAAGCGTCGCCACATCGAACCAATAGCCGTTTGCCGCCGCGTCAGGCTGGGCTGTCACCGCATCGACGAAGTGTCCAAACCAGTGCTCATCGTGATGGTGCGTGATAGCCGCCGCGTGGATGATGCTGTTGGGATTCGTCTCCTTGGCAACAGCGTATCCCACCTGCAGCAGTCGCACATAGTCCTCGACTGAGCCGCCCCAGCTCATGTCTGCGGAGCCCGTGGGTATGTCAGGCTCATTCCAGATTGTCCAGTGGTCGATGCGGCCTATGTAGCAGGCGACGATGGCGCGCACGAAATTGGCCCACAGGTTCCCAGGGTCGTCTGGGGGAAGGTACAAACCCCTCGGAACGCCTGGACCGATGTCGAAATCCGTTGCCCAGCCGGGTGTCGTGTTGAGCAAGCCTACGAGCTGACGGCCGTGTGCCAACTCGCTGTTCACATCTTGCTCGGACGTCGGGGCCATGAACCACTCATCCGCACTGTTGGGCTGGATTCTGTTCCACTCAAAGGTCACGCGGCTCCAACCCGCGCCCAGCGCAGCGGCTGCGGCTGGCGCCTCGTGCGCCTGGACCACGCCAAAGCGGGGATCGGGAATGCCGATTGCCTTAGCGATCGGGGCGCGATCGCTGCACAGCAGGATCGAAGCTACGAGGACGATCAGAAGGGTCGTACGCGTCGACTTAATTGTCAGCCCTCGTCTCCTGTCCGCGGTGACCATCGAGAGACGTCAGCTGTCTCGCGGCCCCTGGCCACCGCCTTAGCAAGTGAGGTGGAATGCGCCGGCGGTCCTCCGTTTTTCACGCAGGCTGTTGTAGATGTCGCAGGCCTGGCCAGTCGTGGCGGCTCTCACCTCCACGCCAATCGCCCGCAGCGCCTGCCGTGTCCCAAGTGGGACTCTCATCGCACCGTGCGCTCCAGTACCGATCACCAATACCTCCGGTTGAGCAGCCACGACTGGGTCAAGATCCGGCAGGCGAAGTACGTGGCCCTGCTCCCGCCACCAATTGGGGATCACTCGGTCTGGCAGTAGGATCAGGTCGCTTCTGTGCACCTCACCATCCACTTCCATCTGGCCAAACCTGTAGCTGTCAACGCGTGGCGTGTCCATAGTTGGTTTCCGCACTGGGCAGGAGTCGGGCGAACGCGGTGGGGAGCGCGCTGCCCGTCCCGATGCACGTTCCTATGATATCACTGGCAGGTGTCGTGTCAAGCCTCTGAGCCGCGGTGGCAATCCATCTTGCTGCACCGTGTCTCTTCTGCTATAATCCGTCATCGACCCGCTTGGGGACTCTGCAGTCCGAGAGGTGCAGCCATGGAGTCGATACCCCTTTTCGAGAGCCAACGCATCGTGCTGGGCGTCACGGGCGGCATCGCTGCCTACAAGGTCTGCACGCTTGCCAGCCAATTGACGCAGTGTGGTGCCCAGGTTGATGTCGTGATGACGCAGGCGGCAACGCGGTTCGTAGCTCCCTTGACCTTCGAGGCTCTGACCGGCCGGCCTGTCTATACGTCTATGTGGCAAGCGGGCAACGAGGGACTGCCAACTCACATTGCCCACGTGGGTATCGCTCACGGCGCGGACCTGCTGGTTATCGCTCCGGCGACAGCCAACACGATGGCGAAGCTGGCGGCGGGCATCGCGGACAACCTGGTAACAACGCTCAGTCTGGCCGCTCGATGCCCGGTGCTCCTGGCGCCAGCCATGGACGTTGGTATGTGGCACCACGCCGCGACCCAGGCCAACGTCGCCTTGCTTCGCAGCAGGGGCGTCCGGTTTGCTGGACCGACCACGGGTCGCATGGCCTCGGGACTGCAGGGCATGGGTCGGCTCCCGGAGCCTCAGGAGCTCTTCGGCCACGTGCGGCTCGCCCTGGCTCAGGGCGGGCCACTTGCTGGACGACACCTTGTCGTCTCCGCGGGTCCCACACGCGAGCCCTTGGACCCGGTCCGGTTTCTCAGCAATCCCTCCTCCGGTCGGCAGGGCTATGCGCTGGCACAGGCTGCGCTGGATCGCGCTGCCCAGGTCACTCTCGTTTCCGGTCCAGTCACGTTGGCAACCCCTGTTGGCGCGGAGCTAGTGCGGGTTCAGACAGCCGAGCAAATGCTGCACGCCGTGCTTGAGGCGTCTACGACAGCCGATGCGCTCCTGATGGCGGCAGCCGTGGCCGACTACCGACCAACTGACTGCTCGGGCGGCAAGATCAAGAAGGGCAGCTGCGAGCTGGAGCTCCCGCTGGCCCGGACAGACGACATACTCGCAGCCGTCTCCGCCCGGCGTGAGACGACGGGACGGCCGTCAGTGCTGGTAGGATTCGCCGCCGAGACCTCCGATCTGCTAGAGAACGCAAAGGCCAAGCTCTTCGACAAGGGCCTCGACCTGATTGTCGCCAACGACGTCACCGCCCCTGGCGCCGGGTTCGGTTCGGGGACCAACCGGGTGGTACTGATCGGGCGCGACGGGGAGGCGCAAGAGCTTCCGCTCCTAACCAAGACCGCCGTTGCGGAGACAGTCCTAGATAGCGTCGGTGCCTTGCTCCATGCCCAGGAGTAGGCATCGCCGGTTGCGCCACTCTGGAATCGCTCTGGGCCCTACCGAATCAACAGATTATCGGTCCAAGGAGGTGGGTTTCCGGCGGATCCAGCGTGGCGTCCGATCGTCCGCCC
>JASFVG010000273.1:0-6411 GCA_050049955.1 Anaerolineae bacterium
CAGCACCATGGGCAAGGAGGCACGGAACGGCCCCTGGTAGGCCACAGCAGGGCTGCCCCTGCCAGCCGCTATGTAGGATCTCTGGTAGGCGATGGTGGCGAGGCCGGATTCATCGACGTCGATCGAGACGCAGTCACCGTACCGGTATTTCGTGCACTGCCGGAACGGATCGATCTTATCGCAGCTGCACCTGCCCACATCGCCTTCACCGTCGATGGTCCAACAGGACCAGGAACCGCCAGGGCTGCAATTGCCACCGTAACTGACAAGCTTGGCCACACGGAGATCCCCATCGTCCGCGTCGTAGCAGCTGACGACGGGAGTCCCGCCCGTATCACTCACCGCAACCGACGCGTATTGGCCTGTGTTGCCCGCCGTGTCGATTTCGACCACGAGCCACGGCGCATTCGCCGCCAGTTCGACGTCGGTCGCCATCCTTCGCGCGTACCCCGCCGGGGATGGTGCGGCAGCCAGGTCCCAGCCCGGCGCCATGAGCAACAATGGGATGGAGAGCGGAAATCCGAAGAGCTGTCGAAGTCCCATGGCGGCCGACACACCCCTTTCCTCGGCCCGATGCGCAACTCGGTGGCCCTTGTGCCAGACACCCCGAGGCCGGTCGCGCTCCGTGGCCGGGTGGCGGCTTCAGGGAGAGTGTTTCACCACCGCAGTATACCGCCGCTCGCCAGCCGCTGTCAAGAAGCCAACGCATTCGCGATGGTCTTTCCGGGGCTGGCGGGGCCAGACGTACGTTCTACCGCATCCCAAGTGATAGGAGGTCGCCGCGCATCAGCCCGACGCTCCTTCAGCCCCCACAACCACGGCATCCACGGACATTGATTGCGTTTTCTGCGGCCTCGGGCTATCATATCTCAAGTCGTTTGTGCCAAAGGGAACAGGGGAGATCCTTTCCTATGTCGCTGGTACAGGTGGCGCGAAACGAGTCGGATGTGCGGACATCAGCCCTCCCTGCTGGATGCAGGGAGGGTTTTGTGTTGCTCGGGAGTCTCCCGCGTACTCGTGGGAGACTCGTTGATGACACAGGACGAAGCGTTCTCCACAAGACGATTAACCCGGGACGCCAACGATGAACCCGAGAACGCGTTTGGCAGCGATAGGTGGTGGCGTCCTGCCAGCTCTCCCGATCCCCGGCCTGCCCGTGGCACTTATCGGCAGTTTCAGTTCCGGTGCTACGGTAGATGATACCGGCCTGTAGGTCGTCCCGGTCATCGACAGCACCCTCTTCCAGAGCCCTGCCTCACCAGACCGGGACTGGCGGCCCGTGGCGCGGCGACGTGATCATCGTTCCAAGGTGCGCAGAACTCCCACGGTCATCGCGACCGCTGAGGGTGTTGTTGATTGAAGCCAGTCGTGAGCAGGACACGCGTCTGGCAGGGCTCACGAAGGATTGACAGCGGGAGAGGCTCTCCGTCGAGGTCAGCGTCCGCAAGTTGGACGCTGTCGGCCACAGCGTGTACGGACCAGATCGGCTCAGTCACTTGACGTAGAGAACGAGTATGCAGCGTGATCCCGCTGGCTGAGCGGGAACCAAGGACTACTCCGCTTCCCGGAGGGCCGGCATGGTG
Source organism: Anaerolineae bacterium (assembly GCA_050049955.1). Classification (GTDB taxonomy): domain Bacteria; phylum Chloroflexota; class Anaerolineae; order B4-G1; family B4-G1; genus SKLM01. The sequence goes on from JASFVG010000273.1 coordinate 1,584, forward strand.
CGTCTTTGGGTGGCTTCAGGTTGAGCGAGGAGCACCAATGCCCCTTTCGAGTCAGCTCACTGAGATTCAGACATAGCCTGTCAGGAGGCAGTCATGCACGACACGGGTGAGTCTCCGGAAGCCACCGGGAAACGGGTTTCGGCGCGGCTCCACTATCTCGATTGGCTACGCGTACTCGCAATCCTGATGGTCTTCCTCTTCCATGCCGTCCACCCCTTTGATTACGACGACTGGCAGGTCAAGAACATCGAACAGAGCGAGATCATCACCATTATCCTCCTGCTGCTCGGAATATGGGGAATGCCATTCTTCTTCATGGTTGCGGGTGCTGCAAGCTGGTTCGCGCTGCAAAAACGCTCACCAAGCAAGTATCTGAGGGAACGGCTCAATCGCTTGCTCATCCCTTTCGTCGTCGGCACCATCCTGTTCTCGCCCATCGAGATGACCATAGAGTGGGCCAACAAGGTCCAAAGAGGGGTGGTGACTTCATCCCTACGGGAGTTCGTGCTGAAGCCCATCGTTCACCAAGACCCGCTGTGGTGGCTCACCCCCAGGTGGTTCGGATACGGTTTCCACCTCTGGTTTCTTGGCTTTCTCTTCGCCTTTGCGTTGGTCACGCTCCCGCTGTTCTTGTGGCTGAAGCAAGGCGCAGGGCAAAGACTCATCTCCTGGATGGCAGGACTGAGCGCTCACCGCGGCGGGATTCTGCTTCTCATGGTCCCCCCGGCGCTGGTGAGTAGCCTACTGGGTCCCCTCTTCCCCGAAGAACACGACTGGGCAGACTTCATCTTCCGGATGTTCTTCTTTATTCTCGGATACGTCCTTTTCGCGGACCGACGCTTCATCTCAGCTATCCGAAGGGACTGGTGGCTGCTGCTAGCCGTACCAACCACTGTTGTGTTGAGTTTGGTGGCCATGTACTTGTCGGGCCTTCCGGTTGTAGAATGGGGTGACACCCCAGGCATCCCCCAGTTCTACGTCCTGCATCTACTCGCCAGCGCAATTGCTCTGTGTTACTCCCTCGCCATGCTCTTTGTCGGCATGCAGTTCCTGGATTTCAGTAACCAGTGGCTGCGCTATGGACAGGAGGCTGCCCTGCCCTTCTTCATCCTTCACCAGCCAGCCATCATCGTGATCGCCTTCTTCGTTGTGCAGTGGAATGCCGGAATCTGGATCAAGCTGCCGACCGTGGTCCTGAGTTCGCTCCTCGCTTCCGTCGGCCTGTACGAACTGATCATCCGGCGGATCCGTCCGCTCCGGCTCTTGTTCGGGATGAAGGCCGAAGCCGCCTCAAGCGATCCAATGCCGGTTCTAGGGCAGAGAAAGGAGGCACCAATGCGTGCGCGGACAATCGCCTTCGGGCTCACAGCCGTGGCCATTCTGGCGGTGTTCACGATCGTCCTCGTTCCCCGCCTGCTAGGGCCAGGACAGGTCCCCAGTCAGACCTACTGGCCCACGGAAAGTTGGCGAACCAGCACCCCGGAGGAGCAAGGCTTGGGCTCTGGCAAGCTCGCGGAGGGGCTGCGCGGCCTGCAAGAGCAGGGCTCCAAGATCGACAGCTTGCTGATCATCCGCAACGGCGATGTAGTGCTGGATGCCACCTTCTACCCCTACGACAGCACAATCCCCCACAAGCTAGCCTCAGTGACAAAGAGCGTCATGACAACCTTGATCGGCATCGCTGCCGACCAGGGCAGCATTCAACTTGACCAGCCCATGATGTCGTTCTTCTCGGACCGAGCCATCGACAACCTCGATCCCATCAAAGAGCAGGTCACCGTCCGGCACCTGGTGAGCATGAGAAACGGGTTTCAATCAGGTTGCATGTCACGGGACGAGGAAACCCTAAACGCTATGCGGGCCAATGGGGACTGGGTGCAGGCTGCGCTCGACCGAAGAATGGTCCGCGAACCTGGTACGAGTTTCTGCTATGACAGCCCGGGTATGCACCTGCTGTCGGCTATCCTGCAGGAAGCCACTGGAATGACCGCCCTCGACTTCGCCCGGGTGAATCTGTTTGAACCTTTGGGCATCCGCGAGGTGTTCTGGCAGTCGGACCCCCGGGGCTACACTCGTGGCTGGGGCGATCTCTACCTCAAGCCACGTGATGCAGCCAAGATCGGGTATCTGTGGCTCAATAACGGCGTCTGGGAGGACGAACAGATTGTGTCGGCCGCTTGGGTGTCGGATTCCGTGAAGCCACTGAGTCACGCTCCCAACGACGACTACGGATACGGATGGTGGGTCTCTGAAGACAGCTACTATGCGAGCGGGCGCGGCGGGCAGAACATCAGGGTATACCCATCCTTTGACGCCATCGTCGTCACAACGGCCAACGGGTTTGACTATGATCAAATCGGACCGATGCTGACTGCGGCATTCATAGACCCAGAGAAGCCGTTGCCGGCCAACCCGAACGGTGTGGCTGAGCTGGAGGCGACGCTGACCAAACTGGCACAGGCTCCCGAACCATGGCCGGTCGGTCCACTCCCAGATACGGCCAGAGCGATCTCAGGCAAGACCTACCTCTTTGGCCCGAATGCAGTCGACCTGGCATCCATGAGGCCGGCCTTCATGGACACCGACGAGGCGACGCTCACTATGAGACTAGAGGGCGCCGATGTCGTCTGGCCGATCGGTTTGGACGGGAGGTATCGGCTGTCACCTGTTGGGCAGGGGCTTCGTGGCTACTGGGCCGATCCACAGACTTTCGTCATTCAGGTCTTCGAGGACGGGCTGAGCACCATCCGGCTCCATTTCGAAGCGGACCGCGTGGAGATCGCCTCCCCTGAACGGGGGTTTGCGTTCGAGGGTCAGACCGAGAATCCCTAGACTCCGGTTGTCCGACCTGCCCGCATAGCGATTGGGGCGAGCTGGACATCGCATCGATTGGCACGCTGACGAGGTTCGCCACACAGGTCCATCCGGTGAGGTTGCCTTGGGTTGGCGAACGCATCAAGGCAGGCGGGACCTGCAAACCTAGACCCGTCCAGCTGGCCCTGGGCCGGGAGCAGAGGCGGGGTGTCGCCAGCCCGAGGCCAAGAGCGGGACTGGGGGTTTGCGGGCGGAGACCGCCTCGACCGCCCCGCAACCGGATCCGCCGCGAATACTTCCTGAGTTCTGCGGAAAAGCCGGGTCCGCAAGCCGACCGACAACGCTGCCAGGCGATATCCTTGTGCCTAACCGAGGAGTGAGGGTATCTCCCCGTCTCCGTGGTGCACGACTGAACGGGGAACCTTGAGCGGATCTGGATGGCCTGCCGCGGGCAGAAGTTGATGCAGGCGAAACTCGCATAGCACTTCGCCTCGACACGCCACACCGGCCTATCGTCCACCAACGCGATCTTCTCGCTCAGGCAGACCTTCTCGCAGATTCCGCAACCGTTGCAGTTCGTGTCGGCGTAGAAATGCACCAGGTCCTGGTACATGTATCGATGGAGTTCGTAGTTGATGGACCTGGGCACGAGGGCATTCATCATCTTGACCCAGCCGGCGACCTCGCAGTCAGCATCCCTGTCGTCCTCGATGTACGGTTGCCTCGCTCGTACCCGCTGGCAGAACCGATCGAGCTTCGTCTCCATCTCCGCCTCCAGATGAGCGATCCGCTCGGGCGTGGCCGTGGCCGGCAGGTCCGGCCCCAGAGGATGGTTCCAGGGCATGGTCATGTGGAGTTGGGCGTCCAGCCCCTGCCCCTGCTTCCGCAAGGCCGCATTGATGTATGGGAAGGCCTCGGAGGTCGTCCCGCCTCAGGTGCTCACCGCGAGCAGGTACTCCGCGGAGGCCACATCGACCTTCGGCAAGCAGTCGTGGACCGGGATAGGCACCGTCCTGCAGAAGTCTGGAAACACGAAGCCTACGGTGTACGCAGTGGTCACGACTCGCTCGTCGCGCAGGAGGCGGACGATCGGTAGGAGCTGGGAATCGGGCAGTCTCTTCATTAGCTCGCGGGCAACGTGGAGGGAGTTGCCAGTGCCTGAGTAGACGTACAGCGCAGTGCTCATTCGGCGCCTCCGCTTTGCGGTGACGGCTTCGTTGCCTCCCAGCTGGTGGCCAGGGCGACCGAGACGACGGCAGCGGGCCCGGTTGGTCAGAGCGCCAGGCCCGCTCAGAACGGAAATGTGCGGCTCAGGCGTGAGTGAGTCGCCGGGCGGGCGCAATCACGCCTGAAGCCGCGCTAGGCGGCTGGCGCCGCAAACGATCGCTTCGCAAGCCCAACCAGATACTGGACGAGGCTGAGGGCGACCACGACGCCGGCGGCGATGTGCCCCACTGTGGGGTTCAAGCTCAAGGGCCAGATTACGCACCCGGCGTAAACCAGCCACGCTCAGACGACGGCACCGACTAGGGCTCCCAAGGCTCTCAAGATCTCCTTCGCCACGCTTTCCTCCCGTTACGCGCCTCCACGATGATGCTCGCTTGACGTCCACCCTCTTTACGCAGAACCGGGCAGGTGGTTGCACGAGGGCCGACCATTCGCAAGCCCTGCGACAGGCCGGGACACGCCTGTCTTCAGTTTCCGCGGGAACCTGATATAATGTCGGTGGCGGCAGCGTCGAGCAGGAGGTGAGCCGTATCTGGAAGGGCGACGGCCTGCACGCATTCGCCAAGCGCACGCCATTCCACTCAAGCTGCGGCCGACAGCCGGTGGAGCACTCGTGTGCGAAGAATGAGTGGGATCGTGTATGCCTGACAGAGAGGGACACCGTCCAGCACCGCGCAAGCGCCAGTATCCAGCGTTCTACGAGAAGGCCGTGCCCATCGCCCTGGCAATCATCGTCGTCGCCATCGTAATCCTGCTGGCAATCATCGTTGGCATCGCCCTGGGCCTG
>JASFVG010000274.1:0-6409 GCA_050049955.1 Anaerolineae bacterium
GACTATGGCAGCCCGTGAGCGGAGAAGCTGGATCTGGCCCGCTGCACCGATGGTACCTAGGTTGGGAAGGTAGCGCCTCGGGACGACGCCTGTCTCCAGCGCGGCGATTTCGACAGCCCGCACCGCGCGGCTCCGCTCGGCCGTCGAATGGAACGGACCCTTCGTGTCTGCCAGATCGTGGATCTGCGGCAGCCCGATGACGCGGGTGCCAGACACGTCCTGGGCCCGCTGCTGGATAGCGAGCGCTAGGTCCGGGTCAGAACCCTCAAGCTCGCGGTCCGGAGGAAGGCGTTGCGGTCTCTCACGGGCGGTGGGTCTGGGGGTCGTCATAAGCACCTCCTTGTCGAACGCAAACGCATTGTACGCTAGCTGGCCGATACGTCAACCCCAGGGAATCAGCGGCGGACGTCGAGCTTTGGTGGCAGCTGCCCCGCTCCCGCTATCGAGCAGGCAGGTCACGTGGCCAACGCTCGACACCGCATTGACAAACCCACTGCCCCGGTAATAATAACGCTATGCCGTCACGGCCACAACGGCCCCGCTTCCGCGGACTTCGACACCCCGGTTCCCGCGATGGGACTGGGCGTGCCGGGTCGGGCCTCGCGGTCAGGGGAGAGGGACCCTCCACCGTCTGCAATCCAAGCCACTCCGCGGACCATGGGACGGACGCCCGAGTGCTCGGCATTGGGGTGATCCCGCCGGTATTGGTCGTGCTGCTGTTGGTTTCCGCTTGCCGAGGGCACAGCAGCCAGAAACAACCGCTCCCCGCGCGCTGGACAGCCACGGTCTCAAGTGCATCCGAGCCGACGGCAGGCCCACCCAGCCGGCCAGCCTCGACTTCGCCTTCTACGCCGACGTTGGCACCCACGGCGACATGGGTCCCCACCCCGGCGCCATCGGTGCTACGCGCGAGGGCGGAGCAGGCGATGCAGCATGGAGACTACGCCAAGGCGGCCGAGAGCTACAGCGCACTGCTGACACGACCTCTCGATAGCGAAGAAGACGCGGAAATCAGGCTGGGTCTGGGAACGGCATACCTGCGCGACAAGGCCTATGCCGGGGCTGCCCACATCTTCCGCGCTCTCCGCGATGACCACCCGGGAAGCGGGCCGGCCCACGAAGCTGCATTCTTGTTGGGCGATGCACTGGTCGGCGCCGGCGAGCCGCTTTCAGCCACACTGGCATACAGCGCGTACCTACAGGCCGGAACCGCGATCACACCGTACGTTGACCTCGCGCTCGGTGACGCATACCGGGAGGCGGGGCACTACGCGGCCGCCGTCAATGCCTACGAACGGTCCATCGCCACGGCGCCCCACCCTTCCTTTGAGGCCGGTTCGCGAGAGCAGCTGGCGCTGGTCCACATTGCGCTGGACGACTACATATCAGCAGCCGAACAATATGGGGCTATACTGACATTCGCCCAGGTTCCAGCCTACCGTGCCCGAGTCGAACATCAGCAAGCAGAGGCGCTGCTGTTGGCCGGCGAGATCGAGGCAGGTCTTGAGCGCCACCTCGCAGTTGTCGAAGCGTACCCAACCGAGGGCTACGCCTACCTCTCCCTGATCGAGCTGGTCGCAGCGGACCGTTCGGTCGGCAGCCTTCTGCGGGGCAAGGTGGACTACTACGGCGGCGCCTACGGACCGGCGGTGACAGCGCTGTACCAGTACATAGCCGACTACCCAGAATCGCACTCGGGAGACGCGCATTGGTACGCGGGGTTGTCGTTCCTGGCAACCGGGAGCACGGCACTTGCTGCCAATGAGTTCCAGCTCCTTATTGACACCCACCCGGCAAATCGCTTCCGGGGCGACGCTTGGCTGAAGCTGGCCGGAATACAGGCCGACCAAGGTAGGGTCCAGGATGCTGTCGAAACCTATCGCGCCTTCGCGGAGGCGGCGCCCGATCATCATCTCGCCCCGCAGGCCCTGTGGGAAGCGGCTCAGCTCCTGGAACGCAACGAGAGGACTGAGGCAGCCGCAGCGGCCTTTCTGGACTGCCAAGCCGTGTTTCCTTCCGCCGACGTGGCGGCACCGTCCCTGTTTCGGGGCGGACTGTTGCTTCACCAGTTGGACCAGGTGTCGGCGGCGTCCTCCGCCTGGGAGACGCTCGTGGAGGACTACCCAGACTCAGCCTATCAACCCGCCGCCCTACTGTGGCTGGGGAAGCTTCACCTAGCTGGCGGAGAGCGGGAGGCAGCACAAGCTGCATGGGAGCGGGCCCACGCTACGGACCCGGAAGCGTACTATGGCCTGCGGGCCGCGCAGCTCGCAGCCGCTCCGAGTGGCTGGCCATTTCCGATCATTGACGACCGTGCTCCGGGGCTGGGCACGAACGATGGTCTGGCAGGCAGCCGCGATCGTCGCGAGGCCGAGCAGTGGCTGGCTTCTTGGCTGGATCTGGACAGCGTTGACGCAGGGCTCGAGCCAGCCCCTGGGCTCATCGCCGGTGGGCGCCTACAGCGCGGACGGGAGCTGTGGCGCCTGGGGCGGTTCCTGGAGGCGAAAACGGAGTTGGAGGCGCTCCAGCGTGGTACCGTCTCAGACGCGCTGAGCCAGTACCAGTTGGCCCTGGAGTACAGCGACATGGGGCTGTTCCGCTCCTCGATACTGTGCGCCGGGCGGGTTATCGCTCTCTCCCCGTTGACCAGAACCCTTGACGCCCCCTCGTTCATCCTCAAGCTGGCCTATCCCAGTGCCTACGGGGACTTGGTGCTGCAGGAGGCGGAGCGGACAGGGCTTGATCCGCTGCTCATTCTGAGCCTGATCCGTCAGGAGAGCCTCTTCGAGAGCCTAGCCACATCGAGCGCCAGTGCGCAGGGCCTGATGCAGGTGATCCCGCCGACTGGGGCCCAGATCGCTGCCGAGCTCGATTGGCCGCCGGGCTACGCAACTGCAGACCTCTACCGGCCCTACGTGAGTCTGCGGTTTGGCACCTACTACCTGGCCACACAGCGCGACCGTTTCGATAGCAGAATCGACGTGGCCCTGGCCGCTTACAACGGCGGGCCCTCCAACGCGCAGCGCTGGCTGGAACGCGCTGGGGATGACCCGGATCGCTTCCTCGAAGAGATCACTTTCAGCGAGACACGCCTCTACCTGCAGCGCATCGTCGAGCACTTCGCGGTGTACCAGGTGTTGTACGGGGAATAGGTGCTGGCGAGTACGGCATCAGCGGACTCACCGCGTCAAGCAGGCGGGCCCGGCAACAGCCGATCACCACCCGGCAGCGTAGAACGTGAGGTACTCGTCAATGTGCTGCGCCCAGAGCTGATCGTTGTGGGCGCCAGCGTGAACAGCGTACTGACTGGCAATGCCTTGCGCGGTCAGGGCCTGGTGCAGCTCCCCAGTCTCCTTGCGGGCCCAATCTAGGTCGCCTGCGCTCAAGTAGATGCGCAGAGCCTCTACGCCGGGCTGGCTCAACAGGGTGAAGGGGTCGTAGACCGGCGGAGCTCTGTTGGCCGAAAGGGCCGGACTGTGGGCGCCAACAGCACCGAAGGCATCCGGGTGCCGGAAAGCGATCTCGAGGGACCAGACGCCTCCGCGAGAGATCCCGCCGATGGCCCGGGCCTCACGGGTCTGAACTGACCGATACGTGGCATCGATATGAGGCATGAGTTCGTTCACCAGCTGCTGTTCGAAGGAGGCTGCTCCGCCGCTGGTGTTCACAAACACCCCGTTGGGATCCGCACTGGGCAACACGATCAGATGCGGGGAGAGGTTGCCACTGAGGATCCTTGCGTCAGCAATCTCGTCGACTCCCAGGTTGTCCCAGTGCCTTTCGTCGAACGGCCACCCGTGAATCAGATAGAGGGTCGGATAACGGCGATCGACCTGGTCGTAGCCCGGCGGGAGGTAAATGCGATACGACTCCTGCGCGCCCGTGACCTGGCTGAAGTAGACGCCCTGCTCCAGTCGACCAGCGAGCGGCACTGGAGTGGTCTGTAGGACGATTGTCGCCACGGGCACGGGCGTTGCACTTGGCACTGGCGTAGGACTTGGAACTGGGGTGGGTGTGGCAGTCGGCGCCCGCGTCACCGTTGGCGAGGGCGAGGGGCTGGGCGTGCGGGTGAGGGTCGGTGAGGGTGCCTCCGTAGCCTCAGCAGCCGGCGATGGCGTCGAACTACCTTCTGGCTTCGACGATGCAACTAGGGTCGGGGCAAGCGTACCATCGTCGAAGTCGGGGGCCTCAGTTGTGAATGGCAGTTCCGTCAGAGGGCGGACCAGCACAGTCAGCCCGATCAGTGCGGTCAAGACGATCACGAAGAGCAGGCGGACAAGCCAGTTCCCGCGGCCCCTGCGGGGTGCATTCTGAGGCCAGTCCTGGCGCGAGTGCATGGCACTATTGTACCCTGGCACCTTTGCCTGACAAGATGGTCGAGCCTGGTACATGCCAAAGTGCGCGTCCCTTGGAGGGGTCCTTGTTGGGGCCAGCGCTGGCCGGATAGCTGCAGCGCAGGCCGCTGTACCGGGAGCGTCGACAAGGCTTGGCAATGGACTGCTATTGTGCTAGACTGCGCGAGCGCCTGGGACTTACCTTGGAGCCACGACCACAACGAGGAGGACGCCACAATGGAACCGGATGTGTATCGCAAACTCGCCCAGCGGCTGGATGCCCTTCCCAACGGGTATCCACCCACGGAGAGCGGGGTGGAGTTGCGTGTGTTGGCCAAGCTTTTCACCCCAGAGGAAGCGGCGCTGGCCGCCACGATGCGCTTGACCAGGGAGCCAGCCGCGGCCATCGCGGAGCGAGCGGGCATTGACAGTAAGGTCGCCTACCGCATGCTGAAGGGGATGGCACGGAAGGGGCTGATTCGGATCAAGCGGGGCAAGGGGGAGTTGTTGTTCGGCTTGATGCCGTTTGCCGTCGGGTTCTACGAGGAGCAGCTCCCCCGACTTGACGCAGAGTTGGCACTGCTCGTCGAGGAATACTTCCAAGAGACGGGAGGGGCCGGCATCTCGAGCAGCGCTCCGGCTATCCATCGGGTCATCCCTGTTGAGGAGTCAATTCCGTTCGAGCTGGAGATCTTCCCCCACGAGAAAGCCTCCGACCTGATTGAGAATGCGAAGTCGTGGGCGGTGCGGGATTGCATCTGCCGGGTTCAGCAGCGGCTGGTCGGGGATCCGTGTGAGCACCCCGTCGAGAACTGCCTGGTTTTTGCGCCAGTAGAGGGCGCCTTTGATCACAGCCAGGTTGATCGGGCCATCACCAAGGAGGAGGCCCTGCAGATCCTCCACGAGGCCGAGGACGCAGGCCTCGTCCACTCAACCGGGAACTATGTAAGTCCCCACAACTACATCTGCAACTGCTGCACGTGCTGCTGTGGCATCCTTCGCGGTGTAGCAGAGTTTGGTGTTCCTACGGCCGTGGCCAAGGCCGACTTCCGTGCCGTGGTCGATACGGAAGCCTGTATCGCCTGCGGCGATTGCGTCGATCGATGTCAGTTTGGGGCGCTCGCAGTGCCGGATGACGTATGCCTCGTCGATGAGGCGCGATGCGTTGGGTGCGGCATATGCGCCACAGTATGCCCGACCGATGCACTATCCCTGGTGCGGAGGGAGCCCGGTGAGGTTCCCCCACCACCGGCTGACGCCCGCGAGTGGGGCACCCGTCGTGCCGAGGCCAGAGGCATCTCCCTGGCTGAGGTGCTTTAGTCGGCGCCCAACTCAATCGTGACCCAACGACCGATCGTCGCCGTCACGATGGGCGACCCCGCTGGCATCGGACCCGAGGTAGCAGCCAAGGCACTGGCCCAGCACGACTTGGCCGCCTGCTGCCGCCCCGTGCTCGTCGGCGACGCCGCCGTCCTGCAGCACGCGCTGCAGCTCGTCGGATCGGACCTCGCCCTCGACATCATAGCGGACGTCAGAGCAGCACGCTTCCAACCAGGGGCGTGTGCTACGCTCGATCTGCAATACGTCGAATTGGCAGCGCTTGAGCCCGGGAAGATCTCGGCCGACTCTGGCTTGGCCTCATCGGCGTACGTAAAGCTGGCTACAGAGCTGGCCATCGAGCGCGAGGTTGATGCCATCGCTACGGGCCCGATCAACAAGGCCGCTTGGAGCGAAGCGGGAATACCGCATATTGGGCATACCGAGATACTGGCTACCTTGACTGGGAGGGACGCGCCTGCGTCAAGGGTGACCACTATGCTGGCTACTCCGCAACTGCGCGTCGTTCACGTTACCCGCCACGTGCCATTGGGTGAGGTCGCCGCGCTCATCACACGGGATCGCGTCCTGGACACAATCCGGACGACGCACCAGGGGCTGATCCAGATGGGTATACCGGAGCCTCGGCTGGCGGTGGCCGCGGTGAACCCACACGGCGGTGATGGGGGCCTGGTCGGGCGGGAGGAGATCGAGGAGATCGCACCGGCCGTCCAGGCCGCCCGACGGGCGGGCATCGA
>JASFVG010000275.1:0-6385 GCA_050049955.1 Anaerolineae bacterium
ATGTACATCGCCCAGACAACCGCAGCCGGGCTATTGATGGTCATCGAGGTCGTCACCTTGCCCAGAGGGATGCCGTCGAACAGCGCCTCCATGTCGCGCAGCGAGGATACGGCTACGCCGCACTTGCCAAACTCCCCCTCGGCCTCCGGCGCGTCAGTGTCGTACCCCATCAGGGTCGGGAGATCGAAGGCAACCGACAGGCCGGTCTGCCCCTGCTCCAGCAGGTATTTGAAGCGCTGGTTCGTCTCCTCGGCGGTGCCAAACCCGGCGAACATCCGCATGGTCCATAGCCTTCCGCGGTACATCGTGGGATGGATTCCGCGGGTGAAGGGAGGCTCGCCGGGGAAACCCAACGCTTCATCATATGCTCCGTCGACGTCGAGAGGCGTGTAGAGCCGCCTAACCCGTTCACTTGACGTCGTTATGAACCTGTCCGAGCGCTCCGGATGGTGATCGAGAGACCCCCGAAGCGTGGTCCTCGCCCACCGGGCCAGCGCATCACTCAGCCCTTCTGCATTGGCGTCCATCCCATGTCCTCCCGGCACACCTCACCTCCCAACAAGCATCGTCCGCCTGGCCTGACACAGGCCGGTTCCGGCTGGGCTCAGGGATCACGTGGGGCAAGAGCATCGGCCCGCGAGGCACTAGAGCCCTGGTTCTCCTGTGAGGCCGCGGCGGAGCAACCACTGGGCAAACACCCTGGCCTCCCCGTCAGGCTCACCCCAGCTTGCCATGTAGAGCTGCCGCCAGAGGGCATAGCGACCGCTACGAATCGTCTCGACAGTCGGCAGCAGACCGTCAACGGGTAGAATGCGTACCCCATTCTGCTCACACCGAACCTCAGCAGATTGGCAAGACGCAACAGTGCCCAGGTGCAGCGTCGAGACGTAGCCGACGGCACTGGTGGTGCTTGCCACGTGCTCGACCATCGCTTCGCTAGAGGGCATGACGACGGCATTGAGGGTAGTACCCTGTCCGTCCAGCGCGATGGTCTCGAGGAAAGCACGGGTCCCAGACCCGTCCTCGCGACTGACAACGGTGAACACGGTCCCGCCCCATTCCTGCAGGCGCCCGGCGAAGATCTCTCGCAGCTGGATCATACCGGTTTCGGTAAGCGGTGACGTGGGATGGGCAATCACTGCGACGCCATCGCGGGCCAGGTCCTCGGCCCACACGCGATCATCGCCCTCCAGCTGGGAGAGCCCCGAGAGCAGGGCTAGATCCGCACCTCCCTCCTTAAGCACCGTCTCCGCCAACGTCGTGTTGAACACCTCGGTGGTGACCGACACCCAGGGACGTGTCTCCTCGTAGGCTGTAGCAAGGCCGTCGACCACAGGTGCGAACGAGTCTGCGGCCACCAGACGGAGTGTAGCAGGCTCTCGGGTGACGGTGACGGGCTGTGGGCTACAGGATGCCGCCAGAAGCAGGGTGCAGGAGCAGATAAGCAGGATGTGAAGCGCAGGCGGCCGCGTTTCGGACGGCTGCATCCTGAACGTCAACGGAAGTCCTCCCGCACAGGATGGAAGACATCGATGATGCGGCTCGCGGTTATCGACTTGCCAGAGTGGGTAGCACCGGGCGGGATGACGACGATCGAGCCCGGCTGGAGGCGCATGGCCTCCCCCTCCACGGTGAGCTCGAAGAGACCCTGTATGCAGCTTGCCACCTGCTCGTGGGGGTGCGCGTGCTCGGGAAGGACCACATCCGGCTCAAAGTCCCAGTAGGCGATAGTCATGTTCTCGGTGTGGACGAACCGCGCCTGGGCGCCTGGAATCAGCCACTTGCTTTCAAGCTCGGCCAGTCTCAACATGGGCATGGCAACCCTCTCCTTTTCTCGCTACAGAGATCTCCTAAATGGCCGGCGTAATGCGGGAACACCGCGGAGGGTCGCCGTCAACGAGCTAGCCTGACCCTGTCGCAATGCTCCTCCAGTCGGGCCAGTGCCTCCGGCATGTTCTTGCGCCCCAAGCCAATGCGGAAGTGGTTCTCGGTGTCGTCGAAGAGGGTGCCCGGCAACAGTAGCACGCCATCCTGCTTCACCAGCCGGTCGCAGAACGCTTCGATATCGCCGTCAAGCAGGCGGGGGAAAGCGATCGGTCCGGCTTTGGGGCGCTGCCAGGCGAATGTGTCACTGCGCCGCTCGAAGAAGGCGTCGAGCAAGACGAGGTTCTCCAGAATGATCCCCACGTTACGCTCGATCAGCTTGTCCCGGTGACGCAGCGCTAGTTCCGCCAGGAACTCGCTGGGGGCACTGTTGCAGATGGTGGTGTAGTCCTTCAGCGCTGCCATACGCTCATACACCTCCGCATTGCGCGTGGCCGCCCAACCGATTCGCAGCCCCGCCAGCCCGTACGTCTTCGACAAGACACCGAGCGACACTGCGCTCTGGTCAAGGTCACACGCCGCCTCCAGCCGCTCCTCGGTGGCATACTCCGACTCGCGATAGACCTCGTCGGAGAAGAGTGTGACGCCGTGTGAGCTGGCGATCTCTACGACCTGTGCGAACTGATCCTGCGGCATCAGGTAGCCTGTCGGGTTGTGGGGTAGATTGACGACGATTGCCCTGGTGTTGGAGCGAAGATGGCGGCGGAGCTCGTCCAGGTCGAGCGCCCAATCGCGCTCCTCGTGCGCGTCCCAGTGCGTAACCGAGCAGCCGATGCTACCTGCGACGGCGGCGAGCGACTGGTAGCACGGCCAGTGGACGATCACGTGATCGCCAGGTTCGAGCACGGCATGCATGAAGAGGAAGATAGCTTCCTCGGCCCCGCTGTGCACCAGCACCTGCTCCGGTCCGATGGTCGTGTAGAGTCGACAGATCTCGCGGCGCAGGGCTCGGCTGCCCTGAGATTCGGTGTAGCCCAGCCAATGCTCGCGGAATCGCTCCATCGCTCCGGGCTCAAGAGCCAGGACCTCTTCTACGGTAGCGGACTCGCAGTCCGAGGAACAGAGCAGGTACTCTACCTCGAACTCGTACTTGGCGAAGTACCTCTCAAGTTTGAAGTTGGGGAGCTGCATTCGACCGTGGAACCTCCGTGGCTTGGGTCCCTATGCGGATAACGATTATACCCCGATTTGCGGAGGGAAACAAAGGCTGTCTCGATTCCGCACGAGGCGGGTAGGCACATAGTCACAACGGAGCCAGGTTGGGACGATTGAAGGCGTCAGGATGTTGTGAAAGCAACCCGTGTCCCTCCTGCAGTATCTCGGTTGTCCTGGCCGACGTGGCCTGGCTTGAGACTGCCCAGCCCAGATGCCGCCCGTCATCCCGAGCTAGTCTATGGTGCCTGCGCACCACTCATAGTCCATGCAGCTCTACGCCATAGCACCGCGCAGCTGGGCCGCCCAGCGGAGCCGGGCCGCCCAGCCTGGCCGTCATTCCGACCGGAGCGAAGCGGCCTGTGGTGAGCGGAGTCGCACCAAGGAATCTCCAGGTCGCGACAAGCGAGATTTCTCGACTCCCTGCGGTCCCTCGAAATGACGAGTTCCTTAGTGGCTAATCCATGGTGCCTGCGCACCACTCATAGTCCATGCAACTCTTCACCATAGCCCCGCGCAGCTGGGCCGCCCAGCGGAGCCGGGCCGCCCAGCCTGGCCGTCATTCCGACCGAAGCGAAGCGGCCTGTGGTGAGCGGAGTCGCACCAAGGAATCTCCCGGTCGCGACAAGCGAGATTTCTCGACTCCCTCCGGCCCCTCGAAATGACGAGTTTCCTAGTGACGTAGTCGAGGGATCTCGTTATGCCTTCACGTGGTTGAGCCGACTGAAGCCACTGCTGCAAGAGCAAGCGCACCGGAACCGTTTGGGCCGGGCTACCGAGCGATTGCCACGAGTACGCAGATGATGCCGAAGACGACACAGTAGACGGCAAAGGGATAGAGCGAACCGCTGCGCAGGTAGCGGATCAGATAGTGGATGCAGACGAAGCCCACAATCGCCGCCGCGGCGAAGCCGGCCAGCAGGGCGGGGCCCTGCGCCGCCAGCCCCCCGACGCGCGACAGCTCGACCACCTTCAGCAGTCCCGCGCCGACGATGATGGGGGTCGCCAGGAGGAAGCTGAAGACGGCAGCCGGCTCTCGCTTGAGGCCCCGAGCGAGCCCGGCCGCCACGGTCGCGCCAGAGCGTGAGATCCCTGGTAGGATGGCCAGGGCCTGTCCTACGCCAACGAACAGAGCATCCACCCACGCCAGCTGGTCGAGATTCCGCCTGCGGCGCCCAAACCGCTCAGAGGCGGCCAGAATCGCGGCAGTCACCAGCAGGAAGAGTGCAGCCGCAACCGGCCGGCCGAACATTCCTTCAAAGAAGTCCTCGAAGAGGTATCCAGCGATGGCACCGGGCAAGGTGCCCAGGACGATGAGCCAGGCCAGAGGGACCCTCCAGGTTGTGCTTGCGCCTTGGTCGCGTTCTGCGCCGGCCTCGGCTTCCCTGGAGACCGTCCTTCGCAGGAAGATGATGACCTCACGGATCAGTGAGACCCACCGATCCCAGAAGTAGACGACGACGGCGGCGGCCGTGCCCCAGTGGACCACGGCGTCGAAGGCTAACCCGGGCGCCTCCCAGCCCAACAGCCAGGGCACGAGCACCAGGTGCCCAGAGCTACTGATGGGCAGGAACTCGGTGGCGCCCTGGAGAATACCTAGAAACAGAGCCTGGAAAAGACTCACGATTCTGGCCCCTATCTCAACCGCAGTCCGGAACGCAGGCGGCCCGTCCCTGACGGCGCGGGTAGAACGGCGTTTTGCCGGTACTTGATCTGGATCATGTGGTCGATCAGCCCGCCGTCGTAAACACGCTCGTAGTCGGTGTGTTTCCACGCAGATGTCGGGCCGAGGGTGAACGGGCAGGTGGCCCAGACGTAGTAGTCCTTGCTCGCCTCCTCATCATACCAGGCGACTGCGTCGACCAGCGTCTGGGTGGACGCAGATTGCTCGTCGCCGCAGTACCACTCGCTGACCACCAGCGGTACGACCTCTCCCCGCTGCTTCAGGAGATGGTACAGGTAGCGATACCGGAAGTTCAGCGCACCGGCGCCCGGAACCTGGGGAGAGCCGGGAATCGTCGAGCCCCAGCCGTCCTGTGGATCGTGGGTGGCGAAGGTACCCTCGTGCAGCGCCAGGATATGCCCACCCTGCCGGGCGTGGCTGAACACGCCGGTCGCGACCATCGCCTCCATCTCATCCCACTCGGGTGTGCCGGCGTTCAGGGAGAAGATGGCGATCTTCAGGCCATCCTCCTCAGCCAATTCCATCGTCTCGATCATCAGCTCGGAAAGCCGACGATACCCGTCGGGTCCAGGTGGATCTGGCTCATTGTAGACCTCCCAGTAGTCGACGACGTCGTGCAGCCGGGCGTCGGAGGCAATCTTGGCCAGGATCACATCCAGGCTGCCCCGCGCATGGGCCTGGATGTCGAACGATGGATTCTCAACACCTGAGCAGCCCTCGTTCGGCACTTTCACGCGAGCAACCACGATCGAATCCGGGCTGGTCTCCTTCACGCCGGGCAGCCACCCCAGATCGTCCACCCCCTTGACGACGGGGAACCGCGTCCCCGCGTCTGCCAACTCCTCGGCGAAGCCTCCCACGCTGTTGGACTGGATGGAATGGACCCCGACCTTGCTTCCCCGCTCGATCACGGCATACGTCCAGGTCGTGTCATCGCCGTTCGAGTCCTCTCCCCCAACAGCGACCAGCTCCACGTCGTCCCAGTAGGCATCGTTGTGCTTGAAGGGCCACAGCGTTCGGGATCGAAGGAAGACGGTCACCTGCTGCGACTGGGCCACAGCCTCGACCGCTGGCACCTGATGGTGCTCGTTGTAGATGTGAGCGATTTCGCCCCAAACGACATTGGGGCTGTACGGATCGGTACCACCGGTCGGATCTATCCCCAGCATAAAGGAGAAGTTGCCGACGGCGTCATTCCACGCGTCGCCATTAAGGGGCGGTACCTCTTCCTCCAGGAGAAAGGCCAGCTCCCATCCCACGCCGGCCGAACAGCTAGGCTCGTCCGTGCAATCCTCGTGCCCCTCGACAGGATGATTGCTCCAGGCGTGGGCCCAGGCCGTCAGGTTGAGCTGCGCGCCGGGCCGGACCTCCACCTGCTGCAGGAAACCGGCATCGTGGCGCCGATTGAACGTGAACAGGAGCATACCCTTCTCGCCGCTTCGGACCCGCTGGGGATCGTTGCTGGCCCAAGCGTCGCGCACCTCCGGCTGATCCCAGGTACCGGGTTCGTGGTAGAACCAGGTCAGCCAGCCTGGCGGCGTGAAGATGTTGCCGACGTCGGTCTCGTAGGGCACTCCATCCGATGGGAAGACACGAACCCGGTGGGAACCCTCTTCGCCCCAGCCCATCTCGAACCCGCCGTTCTCCAAGGGATACTGGGGCTCA
>JASFVG010000276.1:0-6370 GCA_050049955.1 Anaerolineae bacterium
CAGCAAAACGTTGTAGCTCGCACCATCGCCCTCCCAGGAGGAGCATACAGCCCCTAGTGCAACCCCGCAATGCTATTCGAGATTGTTAAGGTTCAATGACCCTAGTATACAAGCAAACCCGACCTACATCGTAGTCCGGCCGGCCATGGGCCCAACCGGCCTGCTCGGGGCGCCACTATGACACCGGGTGGATTCCCGACTGCATCACATACTATCGCCTGCACGCGGGGAGGTGCATCTTTGAGTAGACGACTGATCACGGGGAACGAGGCCATCGCCCTCGGCGCCTTGAGGGCCGGTGTGAAGGTCGTCACGGGCTACCCTGGGACACCATCCTCGGGAGCGCTGGGCCTGCTCATGTCCATGCCTGGGGATGCAGCCCGACACGTCGAGTGGAGCACCAACGAGAAGGTCGCGCTCGAGATCGCGGCAGGCGTTGCGTGGGCTGGTCAGAGGGCTATGTGCACGATGAAGATGTCTGGGGTCAACGTCGCCTCGGACGCCCTCTTCTCCATAGCCCACTCGGGAGTCAATGGCGGGCTGGTGATCTACGTCGCCGACGATTCAGGCGCTCACGCCGGCATGGTGGAGCAGGATTCCCGCGGCTATGCCCGGATGATGGACCTGCCGGTGCTCGAGCCCACGACAGTGGCCGAGGCGTACGAGCTGGTGCCACTCGCCTTTGGACTATCGGAGCGCTGCGGAAGCCCTGTGTTCGTGCGCACCGTGACATCGATCGCCAACTCGTATGCACCGGTGGATGTCCAGGACCCCGTGCCACCAGAGGAGCGCGAGCCCATCCTGGAGCGGGACATCACGAAGTACACCAAGGCTGGCTCGGCCATCGCCCAGGCCCAGCACCGCCAGGTCATCGCCCGCCTCGCCACCGCTGGCGAGCTCACCAGGGAGATGGGGCTGAATCGGCTTCAGCTCGCGGAGCAGGCGGGTGGCGTAGGGGTCATTGCCTCCGGAGCTACTGTCCCCTATGTCGGGGAGGGGCTCGAGACAGCCACCAAGTACGGCTGCGATCCGGATCGCGTCTCGATCCTGGAGGTACGGGCGACTCATCCCCTGCCCGATCTGGAGGTGCACGCGCTGCTGGAGCACTGTGACACAGTGGTCGTCCTGGAAGAACTGGAGCCGTACCTGGAGCGGGACGTTGTCGTGGAAGCTCGCCGGCTGGGCTTCTCCGGCCGAATCGTCGGCAAGCTGGACGGCACATTGGGGCGGGTCGGCTCGTACGGGGTGCGCGACGTGGTGCGAGCCCTGGCGACTGCGCTCGACCTGGCGCTTCCAGACGTGCGCTCCCCGGCCGACGAAAGTGCCGAGGGAATCGCGGCTGCTCGCCCGATTACGGTCTGCGCGGGCTGTCCCCATCGCGGCACGTTCATCGCGATCAACCAGGCGCTCCGCAAGCTGAAGCTTCGGAAGGACGACGTGATGGTCACCGGGGACATCGGCTGCACCATCCTGGGGATGAACGAGCCCTTCGAGACGGTCTGGAACGAGGTCGCCATGGGGGCCAGCATCGCGTTGGCACAGGGCTACGTGCACGCCGGGCTGGAGACGCCGGTGATTGCCACCATTGGCGACTCCACGTTCTTCCATGCCGGGGTTCCAGCATTGATCAACGCGGTCCAGCATCAGGTACCGGTGACCATCATCGTCATGGACAACGGCTGGACCGCTATGACAGGCATGCAGACGAACCCGGGGACAGACGAGACGTTCCAGCCCCCTGGAAGCCGCCAGGTCGATCTGGCGACGCTGATTCCGGCTATGGGCGTGGACCACTTCTTCACTATCGATCCGTTCGACCTCGAAGCGTCTACCGGGGTCATTCGGGAGGCGCTGGGCCTACCAGGGGTCAAGGTGGTGCTGTCGCGACAGGAATGTGCGATTCAGGCACAGCGCCGCGGGCTCAGAGCCGGCCCCGTCCACGTTGATCCCGATGCCTGTAATCTCTGTCGGCGGTGCGTCACGGTGACCGGGTGCCCGGCGCTCAGCCTGGGCGAGGCATCGGTGGTCATCGACCAAACCCTCTGCTACGGCTGTGGACTCTGCGCGCAGGTATGCCGCTTCGATGCCATCGAGATCGAGAGGGGGGTGCCAGCGTGAGCGAGCGTTTGACGGCGGCGGGGGGCTATGACATCTACCTGGTTGGAGTCGGGGGCCAGGGGGTGCTGACAATAGGCGATCTTGTTGCGCAGTCTGCGCTCGAGATGGGACTGCCGGTCAACTTCTATCCGACCAAAGGTATGGCACAACGTGGGGGCAGCGTCAAGGTACAGGTGCGTCTTGGGCGCGCGATTGTGGGGCCGGAGATACCCGAGCACGAGTCTCACCTGGTCATCGCGATGGAACGCTCGGAGGCGCTGAAGGCCCTTCGGTACGTGCGGCCGGGCGCCGACTTTCTGCTCTACGGACACGTGTGGGAGCCAACCAAAGTGATGCTGGGCAAGGCCGATTACCCGACGCTCGGCCAAGTCCGTGACAGGGTCCACGCCGCTCGAGCCCAGCTACACTACCTCGATCCTGGGGCACGCCCTCTTCGCGAGGGTGTCCTTGTGCCCGCGAACATCTACGTGCTCGGCGCTGCCCTAGGCCGTACCGGGCTGGGGCGACTGCTGGATCCGGACGTGGTGATGGGCGTAGTGACCGACCGCTGGCGGAAGCATGCGGCGGTGAATGAGGCGGCGCTTCGAAGCGGCCTCGAGGCGGTTGCCGATGAGGTGTGACGCCCGGGCACTGGAAAGGCTCTTCTACCCCCGCGGTGTGGCCGTCATCGGCTCGACCTCTGAGGGGAAGCTGGGGTACGAGCTGATCCGTCAGATGCTAGACGGCGGCTACGGTTCGGATTCGAGCGCGCATCGCATCTACGCCGTCAACCCCAAGGCCCAGGGCACGCTAGGGGTCAGCGGCTACGAGTCGGTGATGCGGATCAAGGCACCTGTTGACCTGGCCGTCATCGTCTCGCCACCGGCGACGGTCCCGACTGTCCTCGATGCGTGCGGAGAGGGCGGTGTCCCGGCGGCGGCCATCATCACCGCTGGCTTTTCCGAGGTCGGCAACCAGGAGGCGGAGCGCGAAGTGGTCGCTGCCGCCGGGAGGAACGGGGTTCGGTTTGTGGGCCCGAACTGCGCGGGCATCGTCAACACGGCTCATCGGCTCTATCCGACGCTGGAGACTCGACCACCCGGTGGCAGCGTCGCCGTCGTCTCGCAGAGCGGTGCCATCGGCGGCATGCTGCTGGCCTGGGCGAAGCAGTACCGGCTGGGCATCTCCAAGTTTGTCAGCTATGGCAACGGCGCCGATCTGAACGAGGTCGACTTCCTGCGCTACCTGGCGGATGATCCCGCAACGGCCGTCGTCGCACTGTACATCGAGAGCGTGGCCGATGGCCGGCGTTTCATGGCGGCAGTTCAGGCGTGCACGCGCCACAAGCCGGTGGTCGTCATCAAGGCCGGGCGCACGCAGGCTGGGCGGCGGGCCACCCTGTCACACACGGGCTCGATGGCCGGCGCCGAACGGGTCTATGATGCCGCCCTCAGGCAGTGCGGTGCGATCCGGGTACGGAGTGTCGAGGAGCTGTTCGACGTCTGCAAGGCATTGGTCAGTCTCCCGCGCCTGGCGGGACGGCGTGTGGCTGTGCTGACCAACTCGGGCGGCCCCGGCGTCCTGGCCGCTGACCAGGGCGAAGCGGTTGGTCTTGACCTCGCCCAACCCAGTCCCGCCGTCCAGGATGCGCTGAGTCAGTTCCTTCCGACGTACTGCGCTCTCCAGAACCCTATCGATCTCACCGTCCAGGCCACCGGTGACTGGTATCGACAGGCACTGCAGGTGCTGCTGACGGAGTACGATGGCGCGTTGGCCATCAATGTAGCGACACCCTACCTGGATAGCGCGGACCTGGCCCAGGGCGTCTGTGCCGGCGCGGGAGAGGCGGCTCGGGCGGGAGGTACCGCAAAGGCCGTCGCGGCAGCCTTCCTGCCAGAAGAGATCGTGGGCCGGACGGTAGCCTATCTTGAGGACTGCGGCGTCCCCAACTTCGCCACCGGGGAGCGGGCGGTGGCGGCCCTGGGCCTGCTGGCCAGGTATAGACCCGGGCGATCGACGGTTGTGCAACCGCAGTCGGCTGCAGCGCCTGCTGATGCCGATGCCAGACCTCTGCCTCGAGCCAAGGGTATGTTGGAGCCCGAGGCCATGACGTGGCTGGGGGAGAACGGGATCCCCGTGCCAGCGTTCGCCTTCGCCGAGACGGAACAGGAGGCGGTGGATGGCGCGAGGTCGATCGGCTACCCGCTGGCTATGAAGGTGGTGTCAGCCGCGGTCCTGCACAAGTCGGACGTCGGCGGTGTCATCCTCGGCGTGACGGATGATGAGGGGGTGCGCCGGGCATTCGAGCGGCTGGGCAGGATCGGACCCAGGGGGGACTGGCGCGGCGTGGTCGTCTATCCCATGGTCAGAGATGCGCTGGAGGTCCTCCTCGGCCTCTCGACTGATCCCCAGTTCGGGCCTGTCGTCGCGTTCGGCCTGGGCGGGATCTACACCGAGGTATTCCAGGATATCGTGCTGCGAGTTGCCCCCATCGACCGTCACCAAGCCACCCAGATGATCCGGGAGATAGCGTCGTTTCCCCTGCTGGAGGGCGCGCGCGGGGGGCCGCAGCGCGACCTAGACGCGCTGGCGGACACGCTGACCAGGTTCTCACTACTGCCTTTCGAACACCCTTGGGTCCAGGAGCTCGACCTCAACCCCGTGTTCCTTTTCGAAACGGGCAAGGGGCTGCTGGTGGGTGACGTCCGAGTCGTATCAAAACTGAATGCCTAGGAGCGACAGTGATGGCGTCAAGACGCGTGAAACAACAAGCCGGGGTAGATGCCCTCAAGCCGTATGTCCCGGGCAAGCCGATCGAAGAGGTACAGCGGGCGTACGGCTTAAGGGACGTGATCAAACTTGCTTCTAACGAGAATGCCTTTGGTCCTTCACCTAGAGCTGTGGCGGCAATCCAGGATAGGCTGTCGAGCGTACATCTCTACCCCGACGGGAAGAGCCATCACCTGCGGCAGGCGATCGCAGCCTACCTCGATGTGGAGGCGGGCTGGGTCTTCGTGGCCAATGGTACGGATGGGATCATCATGCAGACCTGCCTGGCCTACCTCGACGAGCAGAGCGAGGTCATCGTCAGCGAATCCACATTCCCCGTGTACGACATCTTTGCGCACGTGATGAGGGCTAGGCTCGTGAAGGTCCCGTTACAGGACTATACGCTTGATCTGAATGGTATGGCGGACGCGATCACTTCCAGGACGAAGCTGATCTTCGTCTGCAACCCGAACAACCCCACCGGCACCATCGTCCTAGCCAGTGAGGTGGCGGCGTTCATGGAGCAGGTCCCTGATCACGTGCTCGTCGTCTTTGACGAAGCCTACTACGAGTTCGTTGACCACAGCGAGTTCCCCTGCACACTTGACTACATACGCCAGGGCCGCGCCAATGTGATGGTGACGCGCACGTTCTCCAAGGCCTTCGGCATCGCGGGTGTGCGCGTCGGGTACTCGGTCGCAGTGCCCCCGATCCTTGCTCCGCTCGACTGCGTCAAAGAACCCTTCGCCGTCAATCTGCTCGCGCAAGCCGCTGGCATCGCAGCTCTCCAGGACCTGGAATTCCTGTGCCGCACCGTTGAATTGACACAGGCTGGGCGCCGCTACCTCTTCGATCGCTTCGAGGACCTGGGCCTGGAGGCCATACCCAGCCACACGAACTTCGTGCTGGTGAACATCGGTCCCCGTGCGCTGGAAGTCCAGGAAGCCCTGCTGCGGAAGGGGGTCATCGTCCGTCCCTGCACCGCCTACGACCTTCCCGAGTTCCTACGTGTGACCGTGGGGACGCCAAAGGAGAACGCCCGGGTGACCCGGGCGCTCGCGGATGTACTAGGCGACCAGGGATACGAGCCTCAGTCCTTCAGTGCATCTCTTGCCCGCCCGTGACGTTGATGGCCTGGCCCGTCATGTAGCTCGACTGGTCCGAGGCCAGGAACACCACCACGCTTGTGACGTCGTCGTAGGTGCAGCCTCTCTTCATAGGGACTCGGTCCACATACCTCTGGCGGACTTCCTCTTCGGTGATGCCCAGGTTCTGCGCGAACTGCCGATAGAGCGAGTCCTGCCATAAGGGCGAATCCAGCAGGTTGCCCGGACAGATGGCATTCACCCGCACCCCGTGCTCGGCGAGCTCGAGACCCAGGCTCTGCGTCAGCCCAACCCCGCCAAACTTCGAGGCAGCATAGGCCGAGTTTCGGTAGCTGCCCTTCTTTCCGGACTTGGAGTTGATCTGGATGATCACGCCTTGCCTCTGCTCCTTCATCACG
>JASFVG010000277.1:0-6363 GCA_050049955.1 Anaerolineae bacterium
GGCGCCGAAGGGGACGAAGTTCCAGGAGTGCTACGACTGGGGCTCGATCGAGCCGCACCCGGAGTACGTCGAGCTGTACGCGAAGATGAAGGATGAGCTGGCCGGCTACGGCCTGACATTCAAGTAAATGCACCACAGCGGAGAGCAGGTTCCCGACCAGGAGCCTGGGACCCGCCAACGAGGACCAAAACGATGAAACGTGAAGAAATCGTCGAATTGACACGAGAGCATGTCTTCTTCTCCTGGACCGCTCAGAGCAAGGTCAATCCCATCCCTGTCGCTCGAGCAGAGGGGGTCTACTTCTGGGATGTGGATGGGAATCGGTACCTGGACTTCTCGTCCCAGCTGATGAACGTGAACGCCGGGCACGGCAATCCCAAGATCATCAAGGCGATCCAGGACCAGGTGGCGGAACTGCAGTACGTCTATCCCGGCACCGCGACCGAGCCGAAGGCCCGCCTGGGCCAGCTCCTGGCCGAAGTGACGCCTGGCGATCTCAGCAAGGTCCTGTTCACGCTGGGAGGCGCGGAGGCCAACGAGAACGCGATCAAGTTTGCGCGTCTCTACACGGGCCGACACAAGATCATCACCCGCTACCGATCCTACCACGGGGCGACGGCCGGCGCGATGGCGCTCTCTGGCGATCCGCGCCGCCTGCCCGTGGAGCCGCTTATCAGCGGCGTAGTCCACGTGCAGGATCCCTACTGCTACCGCTGCCCCTTCGGCTGGACGCTGGACACCTGCCACCGCGAGTGCATCGACCATGTGGAGCAGGTGATCAAGTTTGAGGGCCCGGAGAACGTTGCAGCCGTCCTCTTGGAGGGTGTCACTGGCACCAGCGGCCTCATGATCGCTCCAGACGAGTACTGGCCACGCATGCGGGAGATCTGCGACAAGTACGGTATCCTCTTGATGGACGACGAGGTGATGAGCGGTTTCGGTCGCACGGGCGAGTGGTTCGGCATCGACCACTGGGACGTGGCGCCGGACGTCATGACCATGGCCAAGGGGATCACATCCGGGTACGTACCGCTGGGAGCAGTGGTGGTCTCCCAGGACATCGCCGACCATTTCCATGACAGGAACCTGCCGATGGGCCTCACCTACTCGGGGCATCCGGTATCGACGGCTGCCGGTGTCGCCACCATAGGGGTGTACAAGGAAGAGCGGCTTGTCGAGAACGCCAAGGCGATGGGCGTAGTCCTGAACGAGGGCCTGGAGGAACTGAAGGCCAAGCATCCCAGCGTTGGTGACGTGCGCTGCATCGGGTTGTTCTCCGTCATAGAATTGGTCAAGGACAAGGAGACGAAGGAGCCCTTGGCACCCTGGAACGCCAAGCCCGACGAACTGGGCGTCATGGCCAAGGTGCCCGGCGCGATTCGAGAGCGCGGCATGTTCACCTTCTCCAAGTGGAACTGGATTTTCGTGGTTCCACCGTTGTGCATCAATGAGTCGCAGATCCAAGATGGTCTGCGGATCATAGACGAGGTACTCGACATCACGGATGAAGGTTGCCGCTAGCGAGTCGCCGGCGCCAGTCCGTGGAGACGGACGAAGTGAGACAGGACCAGAATGGGATAAGCCCGTTGGATCCTGGGTCCGGCTGCATGAGGTGGCGCGACAAGAGTCCGTAGCTGCTGGGGAGGGGTAGGGCCATCTCCCCCACCGCCGCAGGCCAGGATTCCCAGATATAGTACCGATAACCGGTTAAGGAGACAACAACACCATGGCAGTACTGCAGGAGCCTATCAAAGAGCCGCTGGCAATTAAGAACCTCATAGACGGTGAATGGGTCGAATCGGAGGGCGACTACAAGGACATCGTTAACCCGGCCACCGGCGACGTCATCGGCCGTGTTCCGATTTCCACGAGGTCCGAGCTGGACGCAGCCGTGGAAGCGGCCCAGGAGGCCTTCCCCTACTGGCGACAGATGCCTCCGGTGGCCCGCGCGCGCTGCCTCTTCAGGCTGCGGGACCTGCTGGAGGAGAACTTCGAGGAGCTGAGCCGCATTCAGACGATGGAGCACGGCAAGACCATCGACGAATCGCGCGGCGAGACCAGGCGTGGTATCGAGAATGTTGAGGTGGCAACGGGTGTCCCGTCGCTCATGCAAGGGGACTACCTCGAGGATATCGCGACAGGCATCGATGAGTTCCTGGTCCGCCAGCCGCTGGGTGTGTTTGGGCTCATAACACCCTTCAACTTCCCGTTCATGATTGGCCTCTGGTTTGCCCCCTACGCCGTCGCCACCGGGAACTGCATCGTCCTCAAGCCATCCAGTGAGGATCCGATCTGCCAGACCAAGATCGCCGAGCTGGCTGAGGAGGCTGGCATACCGCCGGGTGTGTGGAATGTAGTCCACGGCGGACGGGACGTGGTCTCGGGGATGTTGGACCATCCCGACATAGCGGGTATCTGCTTCGTGGGATCGACCCCGGTGGCGCGGGACGTGATCTACAAGGGATGTGGCAATACGGGCAAGCGATGCCTGGCCCAGGCCGGGGCCAAGAACTTCGCGGTGGTCATGCCGGACGCGGATCTCGATCGCACCGTTGCTGCCTGCATGACGTCCTACTTCGGAAACACGGGCCAGCGCTGCCTGGCGAATGCCAACCTGGTCATCGTTCGCGAAAACCTGACCGATCAGGAGTACGAGGCCTTCTACCAGATGGTGGTGGACAAGTTCGTCGCAGCGGCCACGAAGATCAGGATTGGCTATGGCCTCGACGATAGTGTCCAGATGGGACCGTTGCGTGATGCAGGCAAGAAGCAGCGCGTCCTCGGCTACATCGAGAAGGGCATCGAAGAGGGCGCCACACTGCGGCTTGACGGGCGGACCTTCGAGTTGGTGGCAGATCTGCCCCGAGACGCCTTCATTGGCCCGAGCGTCTTCGAGGACGTCACGCCGGACATGGTCATCGCCCGGGAGGAGATATTCGGGCCGGTGGCGAACATGATGAGGGCGGCAACCCTCGATGAGGCCATCGATATGATCCACGACAACCCTTTCGGCAACGCGGCCTCGATCTTCACTGGGGACGGAGGGTGGGCCAGGGAGTTCCGCTATCGCGTCGCGTGCGGGAACATCGGCGTGAACGTCGGCATTGCGGCGCCGATGGCCTTCTTCCCCTTCAGTGGGATGAAGGATTCCTTCTTTGGGACGCTGCACGGCCAGGGGCAGGAGGCCATTCGGTTCTTCACCGAGAGCAAGATGGTCATCGAGAGGTGGTTCTAATGGTCGAAAGTGTCACGGCTTCCGCGGTTATCAGCCTTGCCGAGGAGCTAGAGGACGAGGCGGCAGCCTTCTACGAGCAGCTTGCCGAGCGGTTCACCGACCAGGAGGTGGCGTTCCTCGGCTTTGTCAAAGAGGGTACCAAGAACAAGACGCTGGTGGTACGAACCTACCGGGAGACCATCTCCGACGCGCTGGAAGCCTGCTTCTCCTTCGAGGGGGTGGATCTGGGTGCCTATCGGACACCTGCTGAAGGTATCGATCCATCTACTGGCTACGCCGAGGCGCTGGTTTCGGCTATCGAACGCGAGGAACGGGCCATTCGATTCTACGACGAGATGGCCGAACGCTCGCAATCGCTGATGGCCACCATTCCCATGGCCTTCAAGAGGGTAGCGAAGACCAGGGGCAAGCGGAAGCTCGAGCTCCAGGCGCTCCTGGACGAGGCGGAGTGAGCGTATGATGGGTGGGAACTGGAACAGGATCCTGTTCGTCAATCTGAGTACTGGTGACATATCGGTCGAGGAGCCAGGGGGGCAGCTGTACCACGACTTCCTGGGCGGCTACGGCCTCGGGGCGCGAATCATCTACTCCCGACAGAAGCCAGGCGTCGATCCGCTGGGGCCGGACAACACGCTGGGCTTCACCACGGGCGTTCTCATCGGCACGGGAGCGGTCGGCGCCACCCGTTTCACGGTCTGCGGCAAATCGCCTCTGACCGGTACGTGGGGAGATGCCAACAGCGGCGGCTATCTGGCTGCGGCGCTGAAGAAGGCTGGGTTCGATGCCGTGTTCTTCACCGGGGCGTCCGAGGAACCGGTCTATCTCACCATCGAGGACGGTGAGGCGGAACTGCGAGACGCAAGTCACCTCTGGGGTAAGGATACCTTCGAAACCGAGGCCGCGCTCAAGGACGAATGGGGTGACGACACGCAGGTTGCCTGTATCGGCCCCGCTGGTGAGAAGCTGTCGCTCATTTCCGCCGTGATTCACGACCGCGGAAGGGCCGCGGCGCGCTCAGGGTTGGGGGCGGTGATGGGCTCGAAGCGCCTGAAGGCCGTCGCCGTGCGAGGGAGCCTCACTGTGCCCGTGGCGGACGAGGCGTGCGTCAAGGAACTGAGACGAGAACACTTGCGCGTCCTCCGTGAGGACGAGTCTGTGGCCTACTTCCGCAAGTACGGCACGGTGAGCCACGTCGCCAGCTCCACCTTCACCGGCGACTCACCCACCAAGAACTGGAAGGGTGTCGGCCTGGAGGACTTCCCCCAGGCAGAGGCGATCAGCGACGACAACGTCATCAAGTACGAGCAGAAGAAGTACGGTTGCTACCGCTGTCCCATCGCCTGCGGCGGCATCTATCGCGTTGAGGATGGCCCATATGCGGTAGAGACGACGCAGAAGGCCGAGTATGAGACGTGTGCCATGTTTGGCAGCAATCTTCTCAACGACGACATTGAGTCGATCATCAAAGCCAACGAGATCTGCAACCGGTATGGTCTCGACACGATATCGACCGCGGCCACCATCGCCTTCGCCTTCGAGTGCTACGAACAGGGGCTAATCAGCAAGGAGGATGCAGGGGGCCTGGAGCTCGAATGGGGCAATGCCGACGCGATCGTTCGTCTGACGAGAATGATTGCAGAGCGCGAGGGCCTGGGCGATCTGCTTGCGGAGGGCAGCAGTGCTGCAGCCGAGAAGCTGGGTGGGAACGCGGCGGAGTTTGCTATCCACGCCGGTGGGCAGGAGCTGGCCGCTCACGACCCTCGCTACGCGCCCAGCCTGGCCGTCAACGCCGTGGCTGAGGCAGCGCCCGGTCGGCACACCCTGCCTGGCCTGGGCTGGATCGAGTGGGGGTCCGGGCTCAAGGGCATTCCCATCCCCGACCTCGACAAGTACGAGTACCGGGGCAAGGCGGAGCTCAACACGACGCTGCTGAACCTCTGGCACGCGGTCTACTCGTCGGGCGTCTGCCTATTCGTCCTCATGAAACTCGACCTAACCGTGTGGCCCGACATGATCAATGCGGTGACGGGATGGGACTACACGTGGGATAGTCTGCTGGAGACCGGAGCGCGCATCGCCGCTATGCGCCAGGCATTCAACGTCCGAGAGGGCGTGCCCGTGGCGCATATCCACGTCTCCGGGCGCGGCATCGGGCACCCGCCGCTCGAGAGCGGGCCGCTGGCGGGTGTCTCGATCGACCTGGAGACCCAGAAACAGGAGTTCTATCAGGTCCGGGGATGGGATGTGGAGACCGGCGTTCCGCTGAAGGAGACCTTGGTCGCGCTAGGGCTGAACGACGTCGCTGACGATGGCTGAACAGCGTTCAGCTTGGCGATGGGTGAGCGGAGTCCCGGCGTGGTCGAGGTTGCCGTTCATACGTTCGGCATGCTGCGGATGCGCACCGGACAGGCGCGCATAGACGTGCGATTGGCGTCAGGAACCACCGTGGAGGGACTGCTCCGGCATTTGGCCGAGGACCAGGATGAGGGTTTCCTTGACGTTGTTGTCCGCCCACCGGGGGAGCGCCAGATCAGCACGCTGATTCTCAATGGCCGCACGCTGCAGCTTCCGCGGGACCTGCAGCACCAGCTGAGCACAGGGGATCAGCTGTATCTGATCCCTCCCATAGCGGGCGGATAGCGGAACCTCAGCCGGCTTGGGGCCTCGTCTCCGCATCGGGCACGAGGTGGGATCCACCAGCAGCGGGTGAACAGGGGGACAGTCGACCGCATGCCTACAAGACTAACCGAACAGGACCTGCTTGCCAGGGCCGAGAGACCGGCCCGGGATGCACTGCGTCTGCACCCCTACTATCGGGGCAAGATACAGGTCGCCTCCCGGTGTCCCATCGAGGACGTCGTGAACGACTTTGCTGTATGGTATACGCCTGGGGTGGCGGCCCCCTGCCGCGCCATTCAGGAGAACGAGGACCTGGCCTACGAATACACCAGCCGGGGCAATACGGTGGCCGTCATCTCCGACAGCACGCGTGTGCAGGGACTTCAGGTAGGGATAGCTGAGAAGGATATCAGGGCCGTCGCCGGGCTGCCCCTGATGGAGGGGAAGGCCCTGCTCTTCAAGCACCTGGGAGGCGTGGACGCAATTCCGATCTGCCTGGACGCGAAGGA
>JASFVG010000278.1:0-6355 GCA_050049955.1 Anaerolineae bacterium
CCGATCAGAGGAGTTGATTGGGCGGGAAGGTTGTGCCGAGGAGGAGGGAGCGGATCCGCTTGTCTCCCTGTCCCCCTGTCCAGCTCCCCGTCCCGAATCTGCTCGTACAGCGCGGTCGTCTCCCCCGCCGGATCAACACCCAACTCATCGGCCAGTGCCTGGCGACATTGCTCATACTGAACGAGGGCCGCGCTCCTCTGGCCGTTGAGCGCCAGCAGACTCATCATCTGCCGATGAGCCTCCTCCCGCCAGGGTTCGAGGGCCAGCAAGCGGGTAGTGTGCCTGATGGCTCTTCCCCGTCCGGCGTCCCCTTGTTCGGAGTAGTGGGCGATTAGTCGGTGCAAGGCGTGCAGGGCCAACTCGCGTAGGCGCGCCCGTTGCGCTAGAACCCACACCTCGAACTCGGGCGCGGCGCGAACATACAAGTCCTCCAGAAAGTCACCCCGGTACAGTTCGATCGCTTCCTCCATTGCCTTCACCGGCGCCCTGGCGGAAGCGCTGTTCATATTGGCCTCAAGAGCTTCTACATCCAGCCAGTAGTCGCTGTCCCTGTTGAAACCGATCGTCTGGCGAGTGGTGGTCAGGTGGTCGCCGAACGAGCGACGCAGATCGCTCAACGCCTTGCTGAGGTTCATGCGGGCATTGGTCTCCGGCATGCCTCCCCACAGCAGACCGGCCAGAGCGGGGCGGGAGTGCGGTCGGCCGGTCACAGCCAGGTAGCACAGAAGGGCCTGCGCCTTGCGCGATCTCAGGTCCGTCGCCGGGAGCCCCTCTCGGCGAATGACCACGGTGCCTAGCAGCGCCAGTTCCAGCTTGTTGGGCATAGCTTCTCGAATTCCAGATGGATTCAAGGTGGATTCAAGGTGGATTCAAGGTAGGTCCAAGGTCATTCGCTAGACTATGACTGTTTTCAAGTATACCACATCTACTCATTCCAATGAACCTTGGGACCATGGATGTCTACTATCCGCGATCCCGCGCCCACGCAAGATCTGGTCAGGTGACTTAGTGAAGCGCTCAGTCAGCCGGGAGGCAAGTATGGATTGAACACGGACGTCGAGAATCTCACTTAGGACGAGTGCAGGTAGTTGGCAGGGGAGAAGGCACATTGCGCCCTCACTACGTCTGCCGAAGGAAACTCAGCGCACTGGCAGTAGGAGGCCAGCACGAACAAGACACACAGACTGTTGACGGTTGTTCTGTTAGTTGTCGCCATATTCGCCCTTGGCGTAGCACAGGCGGTGGCCAAGAGCGACAACCCGGTTGGCGAGCAGATCAACCTCTTTGGTCCGCCGGCAATGTTCAGCGCCGGAGACCCAATCCACGTCCAACATGGCTGGGGTCTGATTCCCTTGGTGGAAACCCCCGGCCGCACCGCTTTCGAACTGGAGTTGGATGGCGTGATGCTCGGTAAGGCGGATCACAAGGTGTTCGTCCACGTGAAGGATCTCCCCTTCTCCCTGGTGCGTCATTGGGGCTACAACTTCCCGGATGGGCTCTCGGCAGGCGAGCACAGCCTGATGGGGCACTGGTGCTATCCCTGCGAAGCAGCGGTGGAACAGGGCTATCCCGGTGCATGCAAGACGCCCAACGAGTTGGTCGAGGTCCTCTCCCTCGAAGCTGTCATCGAATTCGAGCAGAAGCTGGTGGCGAATGCAGCCCGCCGCGCGGGCGGGGCTCCTCTTGCCCGATGGATTGGAGAGCGCCCTTCCGCATGTCTATTACCCAAGATCGCCCCCGGTATCGCGCACTCCTACTGACTCTGTGGGAGGAGCGCAGTCAAGACAGAGACGCGGCGCCGGTGTGGCGTTTCCGCCTGGAGAACCCACGGACCGGCCAGTGCCGTGGCTTCGCCGACTTGGCGGCGCTGGTTGAGGCTCTGAAGGAGGAGATGGCAAGTTACGACGAGAAGTGACAAATAGAGACTAGGGAACGAAGGGGCCTACCCCTGAGCAAATCATCACCACGTAGTTGTCCGAAGCGTGAGTATCCAAAGGGGGAACACATGAAACGCACCATCCTGCACATGCTGTTGATAGTCGTAGTATCCCTGTTGGCAGCCGCCTGCACCGTCCCATCAGCGCTGGAGCCGACTCCCATACAGACGGTCACCGCCCCCACCGTTACACCTCCTGTTGCAGCGAGCAGTGATGTGGCCTTTGTCACACCGTTGCAGCCGGACGTGACCGAGCAAACACTCGACATATACGCGCCCGGCCAGGGCGGGGATTGGCCGGTCGTACTGTTGCTGCACGGTTTCGATGCGACCAAGGAATACTACGCACCGTTAAGCCATGCCATCGCAGAGCAGGGAGCAGTGGTGTTCACCGCCGCCTGGCCCACGTGGATTGCCGACCTTGCTGCCAGGGACAACGGCAAGGGGTTCCGCGAGATGTCTGAGGTTCTGTTGTGTGCGATTCGCTTTGCTCGCGCAAAGGCGCCAGACTATGGCGGCGACCCATCACAGGTAACCCTCGTTGGACACTCATATGGAGCGGGAGCTGGGGCATGGGTTGCCCTGGCCGGAGACGATCTCGACCACTCATGGGAGGAGTTCGCCTCGAGTCGGGGTGGACCTCCACCGCAGGTTGAGTGCGTGGCGAGTAGAGTTTCGGCCAGGGTAGGCGCGTTTGTGGGAATTGGTGGACGCTATGACTTGGCCGGACCGCTGCACGAGAGAGATGCGGAGCTTTGGCAGGTGGTAAACCCCTACGCCCACCTGGGACAGAATCTGGACCTTCGAGTTCGTCTCATCCACGGGGAACGGGATTCCGCAGTAGGGCCTGAACACGCGGTTCAGTTCAACGATGCTTTGCTGGAGGCGGGGTACGACACGAGCCTGACCTTATGGGACGGTAAGCACCAGGTTCCCATTGAGCTGACCGCCGCGGAAGTCTTGAAAGTGGTAAGCGAACCGGCCGAGACGCCTGAGACTGCAGAGATAGAGCCAGCGGGCAAACCAGATGTGGTGAATTCGTTTGACGCCGAGGGAGGTGAGTTCCCTGAAGGGGTCGCCATGGATAGCGTCGGCAACATCTATGCCAGCCTGGGCGTGCCGTTCTGGATGGGAGGCGACGCCGGGGAGATTCGCAGGATCAGCCCCAACGGCACCCAGACAACCCTGGTGACGGTGGCGGGACCGCCCGCTGCCGGGCTGGCCATCGACTCCGCCGGGACCCTCTTCTATGCCTACCCCACAGGTGACGAGCGCACAGGCGTCTTTCGCGTGAACGACGACGGCACCGCAGAACGGTTGCCCGGCACTGAGAACATCGTCTTGCCCAATGGCCTAGCCTTTGATGGGCAGGGCAACCTCTACGCAACCGATACGATCCTGGGCACTGTCTGGCGTATCGCGCCCGATGGCACGGGCGAGGCGGAACCCTGGTTCCAGCACGAGTGGCTGCAGGGCTGCGAAGATGACCCTATGGGTGCCAACGGAATTGCGCTTTGGCAGGACTCCTTCTACGTGGCCAGCACAGTCAAGGGCCTCCTCGTGCGCGTTCCCATCCTCGAGGATGGCTCCGCTGGCGAACCGGAACTGGTCGCTGGCTCCGCTGACTGCGATGCCGCGTTCGACGAGCTGGACAGCATGGATGGCATTGCTGTGGCTGAGGATGGCAGCATTTACGCATTGCTGGTGATTCAGAACAAGCTGGTGCGCATCGACCCGAGCGATGGTTCCTCGACCGTACTGCTCACCGACGCCGACGGTCTTTGGAATCCGGCCAGTATCATCTTTGGCACCGGCAAGGACAATCAGGAAAGTATCTTCATCAGCAACTTCGCCGTCTTGCCTCCTGAGCCTGCCAACAGTCTCGGTCCAGCGGTGCTAGAGGTCGACTTGGGCGTGCAGGGGCTGCCGTTGCCCTAGCTCCCGGAGCGGTCCAATCACTGCCTCCCGCTCTCTCCGCCCAGGACGCGCTGGGGAGAGCGGGAGCCGCTCTCAGGTAGAAGTCGTCAAGAGCTAGGTGAAATGAAAGTCCGCCGCTGAGCCAGAAGACCCCCTTCGCCGTCAGGTCTGTTTGTGGACCTGATGGCGGGGGCAGGACGATCGGGAAGGAAGAGCGTCTTGACGATTCGATTTTAGGGACCCTCGACACGAACGTCACTGTCAGCGCCCTTCTCTCCCCCAGCGGCCCGCCTGCCGAGATCATCAATCACTGGGAGGCCGGCCATTTCGACGTCGTGACCTCGCAGCCACTCCTTGGCTCGCACGAGCGTGCCCTTCAGGTCTCGCGAGTGAAGAAGTATCCGAAGAGGTCGCCGGAGGAAGCTGCCGCGTTCATCGACCGCGTCAGAAGGACGACCACCGTTGTGGAGTCCAAAGTGAATCTGACGGTTGCCAAAGAACGATCCATCCGACAACCGCGTGCTAGAATGCGTCGTCGCGCATCAGATTCCCAACGTCATCAGCTGCAACGACCATCTTCTCCTCGTCAAGAAGTACAGAGGGCTCGTCATTCTCAGCCCGGCTGGACCGGTCACCACGGTCGGCATGACGCTGGACCCAAGAAGCGAGGCGCCCTCCGTTCCGCGCAACGGAGGGCGTGCATCTGCTTTGTCAACCTTCAGTACCCTCGGCAGAATTCGAATCTGCAACCTTCTGGTCCGCAACCTCAATGCTGTAGGGGTACCTGCGGCGACTATCATGAGACCGTCAAGGGTACACCTGCGTCATACCCTTCGCTCTCCGGTTGAATGAGTCTAGTGCATCCGACTCTAGGACCTAGACCCTCTCTCACCTCAGGACTTATGCACCCATCTGGCAACCTTGCCAAGCCGAGAATACTGGGGACTAAGCGGTCCCTGGCCATTCCATCAGGCAGCATCCGCGCACACAGGCTGGGTCGCTGGCTGGGGTGGCCCTTCAACACAACTCTCGGAAACAAACCGGATGGCTTGCCCCCCAGGGCAATCGCGTACTCCCACAAAGGCGCGTCGCGTTTCCGCACCTCGCTCGTTCAGCGCCTTCCTTTGAAGGCAGGCTGCCCTCGGGTGACGCCGCGCCGCCTCCTTGCCTCCCTGTCCCGCGTCACCAGAGGCAGGTAGATCCTGTACGGGTCCACCGTTATGTAGGCATCCCTGATCGCCGCGTCGGCTCCTCCTGGCCCATCGATTGACAGCGTCACAGTGTAGGACCCCACCGAGGCGTAGGTATGCGTTGGACTCCCCAGCGTGCTGGTCAGGCCATCGCCGAACTGCCACAGGCTGTCCGTGTGGGCGCCGGTGGACGTGTTCGTGAACACAACGGTCAGCGGGACAATCCCGGAGGTAGGCGCAGCCACGAAGTCCGCGACCAGTGGCTCGTAGATGGTCACGAGATGCGTGCTGCTGACTGCCCCGCCTTCATTCCCGGCCGTGACGGTTATGCTCTTGGTGCCAGTTGTAGCCCAAGTGAAACTCACACGATCGGTTGCTGTCAGGCTTGCCCCGTGCGTCACCACCGACTGTCCCGTGGCCTGCCACGCATAAGTGACCGGTACCGTGACCGTGATCGGGTCGACAGTGGCGGTGAAGCTGTGGCTGGTGAGGGCCCCGCCCGCCGCCGGGCCGGTGATCGCCACCACTGCCGGTGAGACGATGGGGCTAACCTTCAGAATGACAGGATAGTCCTTGACGAGCAGGTCGTGGATAACCAGGCCGCTGCCCTCCTTGGTGGCAATGATGGGCTGCTCGAAGCCGTACAGGACGTCTATCCCCGTGACGGTGTGGCCCGCGAACCCAGGCAGGGTCATGGTGGCCACGACGTGCGGGTCGTATTCCGCGGCGACGCCGTCGGTCCAAAGCGCAACAAGCCAGTTGCTGTTGGGCAGCGCAAAGGTATAGCTCACCGTATCCGTGACCGTGGTTTGGATTTGGAGAGGAAGCGCTGCGGGCGAGGCGCCAGCCATAACGGTACAAAGGTTGCGCAGCGTGGTACCCGCTCCTTCATTGATGGTCGTTGCCATATCCATGCCCAGGTGCATGACGATGGCCCGGCTGGTGTACTTGGCAGCTGCGATGGGACTAATCACCAACGGGTGATCGTCGCCAAAGGGATGTGGCGTCCACCAGGTGAGCTCGTCAACCTGGAATTCGCCGTCGAACCCGTGGGCGGTGGCTGTCTCCATAATGTCTAGCGCAATGGACGGGTAGTCATAGTAATAGTCGCGAAGCTCCTCGTGTTCCGGCGACTCCCCATAGAACGGGTGCCAGGAGACGACGTCCACAAGGGGCATGACGTCTGACTCGACTATGCCGAGCAGGTACTGGTAGGGATCATAGTGCCTGATGCCTGAGACGGCGCCAACTGCGATCCTGGCCTCGGGATACTCCTCGCGGATCACGGGAACGGTCCGCTCGACTAGCTTGA
>JASFVG010000279.1:0-6333 GCA_050049955.1 Anaerolineae bacterium
GAGGATACGGATACGCTTGTGGCCGCCCTCGAACCCGCTGCTGCAGATCTGGGATGGGGAAGCGCCCACGGTACGGCCATCCTGGACGCACAAACGGGTGCGTATACGGTGACACTCCAGGAGATGCCAGAAGCGAGGCCGGATCAGGCCTATGTGGGGTGGTTTGAGGGCGTGAACGCGCTGTCCGGTGACCCTGTCACCACCGGTCCTCTAAGCCTCAGTGACGGAAGCGTGGAGGCACGGTTTGAGGCCACCTGGGTCTCGGGGCCGCGAATCGACTACTTCTACACGTTGGGGCTGGCCCATTTCTATATGGCAGAGTGCGACAAGGCATACCCGCTCTTCGACGCGGCACTGGAGATCGATCCTGAGGATGAGAACGCGCTCCAGGGAATCAGGCTGTGCCGACAGTCTGAGGAGGGCTCGTGAGTCCGCAGAAGTCGAGGGTAGGGCTGCCGTCGACGGCGAAAGATCCTCGGCTGGGAACCGGTTGCCGCTGCGGTGGGAGGTTTCGCGGTCGCAGGGCGGGGGTTTGCTAAGGATGGCCCAGGGAGGAGGCGGCTGATCACGGTGTGGGTAGTGGGTGCTGCTTTCCTGGTCGGGGTATTGGTCGGCGGGGTCGTCAATCAGCTGGGATCTGACCTTCCAGGTCACGGCGCTCCGAAGGAGCCGCATTGCCCGTACTGCGGCAGGAGGCGGCCCTGGTGGCAGTGGCTCGGCTTGACAGCCTACCTTTCGGTGCGGCCGCATTGCCCATCTTGCGGAGCGCCGGTGAGGATCCGTCAACCCTTGGTCGAAATCGGCCTCGGAGTGGTCTTCGGCTTCCTATGGATCACGCTGGGCCCATCGATCAGACTGCTGTTCTACGCTCTGTACAGCGCGATCTTCGCCCTGATTCTGATTACAGATATCGAGCGCCGTCTGATTCTGAATGTGGTGACGTACCCTGCCATCCTTCTTGGCTTCATCGCCAGTTTCTTCGTCCCGGGTGTGACGTGGTGGAGTGCGCTCCTGGGAGGGGCGATAGGCCTGACGTTCTTCTTCCTCGCAGCCCTGATCGGCAACCTGGCCTACGGCTCAGGGGCGATGGGGGGCGGGGACGTCAAGCTGGCCCTATTCGTCGGGATGATCACCGGATATCCACTGGTGATTGAGGCTATTGTGCTCACCATTCTGATCGGTGCGGTGGTTAGCCTCGTATTACTGATCACCCGGGTACGCAGATTGACGGACTACGTGCCGTACGGTCCGTTCCTGGTGGCTGGTGCAGCAATAACCCTCCTCTGGGGCTATGGCGTCGCCGAATGGTTTCTGCGCTAGGCGAGTCAAGCCGATCCCGCGAAATCCTCAACTGGCTTCTTGAGCCAAGCAACCCCTCAGTCCGATACCTGGCGCTAACGAGGGTTTTGCGCAGGCAAGAAGTGGACCCCCAGGTTGTCGCCAGCCGTGGCCGTATTCCACAAGCTGAGCCCGCTCGCGCCATCTTTTCGGCCCAATACCCTCAGGGCTACTGGATGCGCCCCGGCATCGGTGTTAGCCCCCGGTACCGAGCTACGGTGTGGCAGATCCTATTCCTTGCCCAGTTGGGAGTTGGGAGGAATCAGGCTGTGGACCGGGCGATTGGACACCTGTTCGCGTTCAACCAGCGGGAGGATGGTGCCTTCCGGGCCAGCAAAGCGCCGGAGGGAACGCCAGTAGGCCTTCACGGGAGTCTGCTATGGGCGCTGGAGACGTTGGGATACGGTAGCAGGCCGGAGGTGAGCCGCGCCTGGTCCTGGCTGGCTCAGCGCGTCGAGAACCACGGATTCGGCGACGCCAACGGGGCAGTCAAGGTGCTGTGGGCGGTCAACGCCGTGCCAGGGCACCGGCTGGAGGGCGCGGTGGCGAGCCTCCGGCCGGCTGCCGTGGCATCGCTGCTCTCGAAGCCACCTGACAGGGTCCAGGGGAATCCTCTCTTGGACCAACTGACGTTCCCGCTGGCCGACGGCGTGGATGTGCTCCAGTGGCTGGCGGTGCTGGTTGAGGCCGGCTGCGGGGCGGATCCCTCTCTGGAGTGGGCCCGGTCCTGGGTGACACAGAAGAGGCTTCCCGATGGCCGGTGGCCTCTGGAGCGCGTGCCAGGGAAGCTGTGGGCAGGTTTCAATGAGATCGGCTGCCCGAACAAGTGGGTCACGATCCGCGCGCTGCGGGCGGCCTGCTAGCCTGGCTTGGAAGCCGGATATGGCCTCCCCTGCGGGCAACCAAAGATGAAGCAGCCGCTCCGCACATACCTCCCCCTCGCGGGGATCACAGCCCTGGGGGCCACACTGCGTTTCCTCCAGATTGGGGCGGAGGGGCTGTGGATCGACGAGGCGTTCAGTGTCTGGCTGGGGCAACGGCCGCTGGCGGAGATGGTGCGTTGGGTGGCGACCGTCGACCAGCACCCCCCTCTCTACTACACGCTGCTGAGCGGCTGGATACGGGTCTTGGGCGACGGTGAGGCAAGCGCTCGCTCTCTGTCGGCCTTGCTGAGCACCTTGACGCTTCCCGTGGCCTACCTCCTGGGCCGGCGCGTCGGCGATGCGAGGGTGGGTCTGCTCTGCGCGGTGATCCTGGCGGTGTCCCCGTTCCACGTCCGGTTCGGGCAGGAGGCGCGGATGTATGCCCTGATGACCCTTAGCGGATCGCTGGGGCTGTATGCAGCTATGGAGCTGCTTGGCAATGGGGGCCGGATGTCAGGCAATAGCGGAGATCGAACGGGCTCTACGCTGCCATGGATTGGGTATGTCGTATGTGCGGCCACGATGCTATGGACCCACAACGCGGCGGTTCTCTTCCCGATAGCGCTGAACTTGGTTGTGCTTGGGCGTGACCTGGCCGAAAGGCGACGGTGCCCGAGGAGCACGTTGCCCTCCCGTGGGCGAGCTCGGTGGCCGCGCGCCTGGTTTCTTGCCCAAGCGTCGGTCTTCGTCCTCTGGTTGCCCTGGTTGCCGACTTTCGTGTCGCAGGCGGCCGGCGTCTACCGCCGGTTTTGGATCCCCCCGCCGACGTTGGCGACGGTCCTGGGCGTCATCAGCGAATTCCTATGTGGTTTCCTCCCTCTCTCGTCGGCCGGTGTCGTGGTGGTGAACGTCGCTCTCGCTGCTGTCGCGATCCTGGGCGTGCGGCGGCTGCGTCACCGGCCGGGCGTGAATGCGCTCCTGCTGACGATGTTCCTGGTGCCGATCCTGGGGGAGTGCATCGTGAGCGTATGGCGTCCCATCCTATACGCGCGGACGCTGATCTGGGCGTCGATTCCGCTGTACCTGATGCTGGCGAGCGGCCTTTCCGCCATTGAGGTGGAGCTATCGTCGCGGGCGGGCGTCCTCGTCGCCCTGGGCTTCGTGGCCGCCGCCAACGGCTTGGGGTTGTGCGGCTACTATCACAACTTCGAGAAGGAGGCGTGGGACGATGCGGCGGCCTTAGTGGCCGGGTATGTAAGGGCCGATGACCTCCTGTTGTTCAACGATGCCTGGGGACAGATACCCTTTGACTATTACTTCGAGCGACTGTACAATCGCGAGGTCGTCGAGCATGGTCTTCCGGTGGATCTCTTCGATAGGGGCGTGCTGGAGCCAGTGATGACGGCACGCGACCTCCCGCGGATGCGAGCGCTCACCGACGGACGTGCGCGTGTGTGGCTCGTCACAAGCCACGCCTGGTACACGGATCCCGAACGGCTCATCCCCAGGGCGTTGGAGGAGGATCTATCCATCCTCGATCGCTGGGCGTTCCACGGCGTGCGGGTGACACTCTATGGGCGTGGGGACGGCTAGGCGCATGGCCAGGGCTAGCACCCTCGTGGCCCAGCTGGTGACCATCTTGGCCCTGGTCGTGGCATGCGGTGGACGGGCCGAGAGTGCCCAGGCCACGGTGCCCAGTCCGACACCTCCTGCGTTGAACGCGATGGTGGTGGTACCCGGGGGGTGGTTCCTGATGGGTGATGACGATGGTCGGAGATCGAGCAGACCACAACGCCTCATTAGGGTAGATGGGTTCGCCATCGATACCACGGAAGTCACGAACGCAGCGGTCGCTCAGTTCGTTGAAGAGACGTCGACGGAGCTAGAGGGCTGGGATGTCTCTCAAGTCAAGGAGAAGCCGAACCACCCGGCTGTGGGACTTCTGTGGAGGGAGGCGGACGCGTTCTGCCGGTGGGCTGGCAAACGCCTGCCGGCTGAGGCTGAGTGGGAGAAAGCTGCCCGGGGAAGGGATGGCAGAAGGTACCCTTGGGGTGACACGTGGGAAGCTGGACGTGCC
Organism: Anaerolineae bacterium; assembly: GCA_050049955.1. Taxonomy (GTDB): domain Bacteria; phylum Chloroflexota; class Anaerolineae; order B4-G1; family B4-G1; genus SKLM01. Next base: position 4,279 of record JASFVG010000279.1, read on the forward strand.
AACACGGCAGAGAGTGGGCTGCGCGGTGTGGTGGAGGTGGGAAGCTTCCCCGCGGGGGCAAGTCCCTTCGGCGTGCTCGATATGGCCGGTAATGCCGCCGAGTGGGTAGCGGATGCCTTTGATCCGGCGTACTATACGTACGGTCCGGAGCAGAATCCCTCTGGGCCGGATGCGGTGCTGGACCACGGTCTTCGTGGTGGCTCTTGGGCGGCGCCGCGGGAGCACGCGCAGACGTTCTTCCGCGACTCCTCGCATTCAGTCCGCCCGAACCTACGCGTCGGCTTTCGCTGCGTCAGGTCTGTGGACGGTTGATGTGTCTGCGACCTGTGCCTGCGACTGAAGCCTAACCCGCTGAGGAACAGTTCGATGAAGGCCGTTGTCGGGTCGAGCAACCCGGTGAAGATCGCTGCGGCGCGATCGGTGTTGCGACGTGCGTACGGCAGTGAGTTGCGGATCGAAGCGTGTCCCGTCGATAGCGGTATCAGCGACCAACCCTGGGGCGACGAACTGACACTTCAAGGCGCCTTGAATCGGGCCCGTGGGGCGCTGCAGGCCGTCGGCGCGAGCCTAGGCGTTGGGCTTGAGGGCGGGCTCGTCGAGGTGGGGAGTCGGGTCTTCACCAGCGCCTGGTGCGCCGTAGTGAGCGAGGACGGGATGACGGGGTTGGCTGGTGGTGCCAATCTGCTCCTGCCACCAGCAGTTGCTGAGGCGGTCCGTGCGGGGGCCGAGCTGGGACCGGCCATGGATGCGTTCACCGGACTGAGCAACCTTAAGCACCAGGAGGGCGCCATCGGGATTCTCACCGCCGGGCACTTGAACCGCCAATTGGCCTACGAGCACTTGCTGATCCTGGCGCTGGCCCGCCTTCTCACCCCCGCGGACTATGACGGAGCATAACGGGCTGATGCGCAGCCATGGTCCCTGCCAGCCAAGGGGCGCGATTCGCGTCTCGGGCGCCGCGCTGCGTGCCCTGCTCTGTCTCGCTCTGCTGCTCACAGCTGGCACGGGCGAATGGGCCGTCGTTTCCGCCCACCGAGCGCGAGCGCGTGGCGTTCCAAAGGCGTTCCCGGCGCCGGTGAGCGCTGCTGACGAGCCGGTTCTGGGCGTCAACGTTGCGCTGGAGCAATACGATGACGCAGCCCTAGAGGTGGCTCTCAGGCGTATCGCGGACGGAGGCTTTGTATGGGTCCGGCAGACGTTCTTCTGCAGCCACATCGCGGGGAGGCGAGTCTCCTCATCTCGTGAGTTCGACTGGTCCGTTCCCGATCGTATCGTTACCGCGCTAGCCCGCTACCCTCAGCTGCGGCTGGTCGCCGTCCTATTGGACGACCCCCCGGAGCCTCCCAGAGATGCCGAGTGGTTCGCCGATTTCGCCGCTGCTTTCGCGGAGCGGTACGGCGATCGCCTCAACACCTATCAGATCTGGGACGAGCCGAATCTGGCAGCGCAGTGGGGCGGTGGCCCGGTCAGCCCGCCGGCATACGCCGACCTACTGGCCCGCACATCCCGTGCGATTCGCGCTGTGGATCCGGGCGCGCGGATTCTGCTGGCTGGTCTGGCACCCACCACGGAGACGGGTCCGGATAACCTGAGCGACGTCCGCTACCTGGAGCAGCTCTACGAGGCTGGGGCCGCCGCGCACTTCGATATTGTGACCGGCAAACCCTACGGCTTCGACACGGGGCCTGACGATCGGAGGGTCGATGAGGCGGTGTTGAACTTCTCGCGACTGCTTCTGTTGCGGGATGTGTTGGTGAGGAACGGGGATGCGGGGAAGGCTATATGGGCCAGCCATTGGGGTTGGAACGCGCTGCCCGCGGGCTGGGCCGGGAATCCTTCGATCTGGGGACAGACGGACGAGGCGACTCAGGCCTCGCAGACGGTGAAGGCATTGGAGCGGGTGCGGAGAGAGTGGCCGTGGGTGGGCGCGATGATCCTCGAGAACTATCAGCCGCGATCATCGCGGGAGGGAACCTCGATCTCGGCAGCCGCAGCGGGTGCGGCTAGTGACCCTCGGTGGGGCTTCTCGTTGGTGGGACCGGATGGCTCACCACG